>MUIA01000116.1 GCA_002084115.1 Oceanospirillales bacterium LUC14_002_19_P2
ATAACCTGATACATTCACGGTTATCGTCTGCATGACGGGCAGCAAACTGAAAATCAATATTCTCAAAACCTTCGGGTAACTGTGGTCGGCGAGACATCGTTTCAAAGAGAATTCGTTGATGATCCCTAAGGATAGCTGGCATCAGGCTTAGGACTTAGAAAATACGATTGGTATTACATCTGTTCGACAGTGTTGATGCCGAGTAGATCCAGTCCCTGTTTCAGGACTCGGGCTGTCAGTGCGCAAAGCTGCAGTCGGCTGTTGCGTACTTCCTCTTCAACACCCGCCTTGTTAACCGGGCAGGCTTCATAGAATTTCATGAAGGCGCCGGCCAGATCGTACAGGTAGGCACACATAAAGTGCGGCATACCTTCGCGAACGACGGTGTCGATGGTTTCGCTGAACTGCATGACTTTCATTGCCAGTGCACGTTCTTCGGCTTCGGTCAGGGTAATGTGGCCGGTCAGGTCAGACTCATTGACACCCGCCTTGCGGAATATGCTGCGAATCCGGGTATAGGCGTACATCATGTAGGGGGCCGTGTTGCCTTCGAAAGACAGCATGTTGTCCCAGTCAAAGATGTAGTCGCTGGTCCGGTTCTTGGACAGATCGGAATATTTCACCGCACCCATGGCCACCGCCTTGATGACTTCAACCTTTTGTTCTTCCGTGAGGTCGGCCCCTTTCTGGGCAATCAGGCGTGCTGCCCGTTCTTCGGCTTCATCCAGCAGTTCAGACAGCTTGACTACGCCGCCACTTCTGGTCTTGAACGGCTTGCCATCTTTACCCAGCATGACGCCAAAGGCGTGGTGCTCCAGTGGTACCGATTCAGGCACATAACCGGCTTTGCGGACAATGGTCCAAGCCTGCTGCAGGTGCTGGGCCTGGCGGGCGTCGATGTAATACAACACCCGGTTGGCGTTTAGGGTTTCGTAGCGGTACTTGGCGCAGGCGATGTCGGTCGTGGTGTAGAGGAACCCACCATCTTTCTTCTGGACGATAACGCCCATGGGGTCGCCATCCTTATTTTTGAATTCGTCCAGATAAACGACTTTCGCTCCCTGATCTTCTACCGCCAGCCCTTTGGCTTCCAGATTCTGGATGATGCCGGGCAGCATGTCGTTGTACATGCTTTCGCCCATGGCGTCTTCACGGGTCAGGGTGACATTCAGACGATCGTAGTTGCGCTGGTTTTGCTCCAGGGTGACATCAACCAGTTTCTGCCACATTTCCAGGCACCACTCGTCACCACGCTGCAGCTTAACAACGTAGTTACGAGCACGCTCGGCAAATTCCGGGTTGCTGTCGTAATGCTTCTTGGATTCCCGGTAGAACTCTTCCAGGTCGGCCAATTCGGCAGACATGATTTCCGGGTTTTCTTTCTGCAGTTCTTCCAGGTGGGCAATCAGCATGCCGAACTGGGTGCCCCAGTCGCCGATGTGGTTGGCGCGAACCACTTTGTGACCCAGGAATTCCAGGGTCCGTACCACTGCGTCACCAATGATGGTGGAACGCAGGTGACCAACGTGCATTTCCTTGGCAACGTTGGGTGCGGAGTAGTCCACGACAATGTTCAGCTTTTCAGCACTCTCGTTTGCGCCGGCGCGGGGATCCTTGCTGTAGCTGTCCAGTTCACCGGCCAGCCATTCGGCATTGATGAACAGGTTGATAAAGCCGGGGCCAGCGATTTCAGCTTTTTCGATGATGCCGCCCAGTTCCAGTTTGTCCACGACCTGCTGTGCCAGTTCACGGGGATTCATGCCCATTTTTTTTGCAGCGGGCATGATGCCGTTGGCCTGGTAATCGCCAAATTGAGCACGGGCGCTGGTGCGGACCATGGCATTACTGCCTTCCGGAGCGCCGGCCGCGATCAGGGCCTGAGTGAGCTGGTGTTCGAGTACTTTAAGCACGTTCATGAACGGATCCTTAAACCTTGGTCAGGGACTGGGTTATATAAACAACGTAGTGTAGAGGCAAGTGGTCAGGCAGGACAGGGCACAGAAAGGCGCCTGGACTGCTTAAATTCGGCGGTAGCGTCGTCGGAGAGCGGGAAGAAAATTCAGACGTGCGATAATGCCAGCGTCAGGGACGTGGTCTTCAGTCGGTAAGTCGTAAGAGGTGTCTATTATCGTAGCCATGAGCCGGATGCTATCGAAATTCCACAGGCAAAACAATACGTTTTCAAGGGGGGCTGGTTTGTCAGGTAAGACCGTAAAAGTCACGGTAGAGTTCCCGTTTTCTTCTGCAGATAATTGTCTGTTTGGTCAGCGTGCGTAGCGAACGGGTTGCGTGTTTTTAACAGTTGGCTCAATGCCTTGTATAGTATGGGTAGTCTTGACTACCTAGCGGTGCCATGGAGGGGTAATGGCGGCGAAAAAAACGGTTCGGCGTGGTGCGTCGACAACGAAGAAATCGGCAGGAAGGAAAGATATTCCCGGTTGGTTATGGCTGGGTGCCGGTGTCACCATCGGGGTGTTGGTGACGTTATTGGTGAATCTTGCGCCGGATGCCGGCGTGGATGCGCGTACGGTGGCTGGCAATACGGGCACCGGTGAGGTCGTTAGTAAGAATAAGCCGTCACCGGAAAAGAAACCGGTCTTTGATTTCTATACCTTGCTGCCAGAGTCTGAAGTCATGGTCTCCAGTGAGCCCAAGCATGAATCAGCGGCATCGCCTAAAAGTGAGAAGCCTGTCGTAACGAAGGCTACCGCAGAAAAGCAGGCGCCGGTCACCGTAGAGGCAAAGCCCAATCGACGCTATTTGTTGCAGGCCGGCTCCTTCCGCAATCCCGATGATGCCGATCGTTTACGGGCGCAGTTGCTGCTGTGGGGGTTGGATGCCCGGGTCGAGCGCGTGATCGTCAAGGGCGGGGATGCCTGGCACCGGGTGCAGTTGGGGCCGTTCACTGAGCAGAGCTCTCTGAACGAAGCCCGTCAGACCCTGGCCGCCCACAAGATCGATTCATTGATGTTGCAGCTTAAATAATCCATTTCCGGCCCTCGACGGGGAGGGCCCTTGAAATTGTTTCCCGCCGTCCCAATCATTACCTCATCTCAATGAGCGAATTCAGGAGTCCGCCTTGGAACAGTACAGAGGCACTACCATCCTGTCTGTGCGCAGAAATGGCAAAGTGGTGATCGGTGGTGACGGTCAGGTGTCACTGGGGCAGACGGTTATCAAGGGTAACGCCCGCAAGGTTCGCCGTCTTTACAATAACCAGGTACTGGCCGGTTTTGCCGGTGGTACGGCGGATGCGTTTACCCTGTTTGAGCGCTTTGAAGCGCAGTTGGAAAAGCACCAGGGGCAATTGGTGCGCGCCGCGGTTGAGCTGGCAAAGGACTGGCGTACTGATCGTGCGCTGCGTCGCCTTGAAGCCATGCTGGCGGTGGCCGATGCCAAGGCATCGTTGATCATTACCGGTAACGGGGACGTCATGGAGCCGGAAGATGGCATCCTGGCGATTGGTTCCGGGGGCTCGTTCGCCCAGTCTGCCGCCCGGGCGTTGTTCGAAAATACGGATATGGATGCGCGGGATATCGTGGAAAAAAGCCTGTCGATTGCAGGTGATATCTGTGTCTACACCAATCACAACCGGACTATCGAAGAACTCTGCTACGACGAGTAAGCCCGGCACCGGTAACGAATTCAGGAAATCAGAGCTGCAGTTATGTCGAATATGACTCCCCGCGAAATTGTCCACGAGCTGGATAAACACATTATTGGTCAGGATGACGCCAAGCGTTCCGTGGCCATTGCGTTGCGTAACCGCTGGCGCCGGATGCAGATAGATGAAGCACTGCGCAACGAAATCAGCCCCAAGAATATTCTGATGATCGGGCCGACCGGTGTCGGTAAAACCGAGATAGCTCGTCGTCTGGCCAAGCTGGCCAATGCGCCGTTCATTAAGGTAGAAGCGACCAAGTTCACCGAAGTGGGCTATGTTGGGCGTGATGTGGAATCCATCGTGCGTGATCTGGTTGACGCTGCCATCAAGATGCAGCGTGAGCAGGAAATGCAAAAGGTTAAGCATCGTGCCATGGATGCCGCAGAGGATCGCATTCTGGATGCACTGCTGCCACCGGCTCGCTCTTTCCCTGAAGAGTCCCAGCCGCAGGATAACAGTACGCGTCAGGTTTTCCGCAAGAAGCTGCGTGAAGGTGAGCTGGACGATAAAGAGATCGATATTGAAGTCAATGAAGCCAGCGTTGGTGTAGAGATCATGGCGCCTCCCGGCATGGAGGAAATGACCAGCCAGCTGCAGAATATGTTCTCCAGTATGTCCAGCGGCAAGAAAAAGGCGCGCAAGCTGAAAGTCCGTGAAGCCATGAAGCTGGTTCAGGATGAGGAAGCGGCCAAGCTGGTCAATGAAGATGACCTGAAAACCAGCGCGATTGAAGCGGTGGAACAGAACGGTATTGTCTTCCTGGATGAAATCGACAAGGTGGCGAAGCGTTCCGGTAATAATAGTGGTGATGTTTCCCGTGAAGGCGTACAGCGCGACCTGTTGCCACTGATTGAAGGTTGCACGGTAAGCACCAAGTACGGAATGGTCAAAACCGATCACATCCTGTTTATCGCTTCCGGTGCATTCCATCTGTCCAAGCCGTCTGATCTTATTCCCGAATTGCAGGGCCGTCTGCCGATTCGCGTCGAACTCAAGGCGCTGAACGTGGAAGATTTCGAGCGCATTCTGACCGAGCCGGATGCATCGCTGACTGAACAGTATCAGGCGCTGATGGCGACTGAATGGCTGAAGATTGAATTTGCCCGTTCCGGAATCAATCGTGTGGCAGAGGTTGCTTGGCAGGTGAATGAAAATACCGAAAACATCGGTGCCCGCCGTCTGCATACCGTGATGGAACGTTTGCTGGAGGAAGTGTCATTTGGCGCTGCGGATCTGGCGGCTACCGGTGAAGCGGTGGTGATTGATGCTGAGTATGTGAACCAGCATCTGGGTGCACTGGTTCAGAATGAAGATCTGAGCCGCTATATCCTGTAATCAGGCTCGTTTGGTCGCTGTGCGAAGCCCGCTTCCGTTAACAAATGGAAGCGGGCTTTGTTTTAGGCCGACGTTTTAGGTTGAGCCTCGGGCGTTTCAGCCGACAGCGTGTCGACCTGGATGCGCGACTTACGGTTTTGGATCGCAATGCGCATCAAAGCGATAAATACTGACAGCATGACTCCGAGCACCAGACCAACTGCCATTATCAGTTTTTTGTTGGGCTTTTCAGGTGTTAAAGGAACACTGGCGCGTTGTTCGATACGAACCGGTGTCGAATGGGAGAAATCGGGTTTGATGCTGTCGAGCTGTTGGAAACGGTAGAATTTTTCAGCAACACCGGGGATCAATGGCGCATTGCGATTGGATTGCTCTGTGTCGGTAATGCGGCGGTACTGGTTGAGCGTGGATTGAGTCTGAGCGAGCTCTGCACGGAGTGTATCGGTGCCGAGCAGGAAGAGGTATTGAGGGCTGTCATTGCCTGAAATGTTGTTCAATTGTGGCTTGGTGATGCTGCCGGCCTCGGCCATGGCAATCGCCTGCTTCAGTTGATTCTGCCGGTTCAGATTGGTGTTGATATAGCGCTGCTCGATCACCTGAATGTCGTTCATCAATGTGATTTTCTCGAGGTTCAGTTTTGCCGTGATGGCCTGCTCCTCATCATCGATGACCTTTTGTATGGCGAGAGGGATCAGGTAGTCATTAATAATGGTGGCAGCCAATGCTGGATCATGGCTTGTCAGGGTGACATTGATGCGAGGGACTTCAGATTTAATCATCTTGATCTTAATGTTATTCCGCAATTCTTCGTAAAGGGCGGCAGTGTCTTTTTCATTCAGAGGATCAAGTCCGGGGCTCGTTTGAGCATGGTTGCCATTCCTGAAAACGGCTTCGAGTGTGTCTGCGGAAGTCAACGCCTTGTAGAAAAGCTTAAAACTTTTTTCTGGCGTCAGGCTGTCGTCTTTCAGGTAGACTGCGTAGATATTGTGGGAGGGTTGAACCTGACTTGAGCTATTTTGAGCAGACTGTTCTCGTTGTGTTCCCGAAATGGTGTATGAAGGGGCTTGAGAGACGCTGAATCGATTAATGGGCGCTAATGCCGCTGCACTGGTCTCGGCGATGATTGCCTCGCTTTTATAGGTAGGAGGAATCATGAAGGCTGCGGCGGTGGCTATTAGTGTGATGACAGCGGTGATGCTGATAATCACCCATTTCTGCTGCCACAGGTTCTCTGCCAGCTCAAACAGATCAATTTCATCGTCATGAACAGGGTATGGGGGGTGTGACATCGCTACTTCCAGGCTTGTAGTTAGTGTATAAGGGAGTGCTTGATGGTGATTAGTATGTCATAGCCTGCTAAAGATGACACAGGGCTATGAGATTCATTTTGTGTGTCGATTGGTTTTATCAAGGTCGCTGTTATATGGCAGAAATGCACAGTGTTCCGTCTGATATTCGGCTACGTCGCAAAAGCGGCATTCTTGAATTGGTTTACGCCAGTGGGATGAAGCACGAACTGCCCGCAGAGTTTCTGAGGGTTTACAGTCCGTCGGCAGAAGTGCGTGGGCACGGTGCGGGTCAGGACGTGCTCCAGACAGGAAAAAAGCATGTGCAGCTAACCGGTGTCGAAGGCATTGGCAATTACGCGATTAAGCTGATTTTTGATGATGGCCATGATTCAGGTATTTATACCTGGGAATACCTTTACAATCTGGGCGCTCATTATGAGACTTACTGGCAGGATTATCTTGAGCGGTTGCACCAGGCCGGCGCTTCGCGCGATCCGGATGTCAGTGCTGTGAAATTCATGGAATGACATGAGTCGCTAGGTGGTGGTACGTATGTCAAGACATTGCCCGGCGGTAACGCTAGAATAAGTCGCCCGATTTCCGCACAGTAGTTTTCTGGATGAATCATGACTGACAAACACTCAAAAGAGACCACCCATTTCGGCTATAAAACCGTTGACAGGGATGACAAGCAAAAGCTGGTGGCTGAGGTGTTTCAGTCGGTGGCTGGCAAGTACGACTTGATGAATGACCTGATGTCTATGGGGGTTCATCGGTTATGGAAGCGCTTTACCATCGAAATGAGTGCGGCTCGCCCCGGCCAGAAGATCCTCGATATTGCCGGCGGTACTGGCGACCTTACCGCCAAGTTCTCCAAAATCGTGGGGGAGCAGGGGCTGGTGGTGCTGGCGGATATAAACGATGCCATGCTAGAGGTGGGCCGTGACAAACTGACGGATGCCGGTGTCTGTGGCAATGTCGATTATGTTCAGGCCAACGCAGAAGACCTGCCGTTTGCGGATAATACATTTGACTGCATTACTATCGCCTTTGGTCTGCGCAATGTCACAGACAAAGATAAAGCGCTGCGCTCTATGAATCGGGTACTGAAACCCGGTGGTCGTCTGTTGGTTTTGGAGTTCTCTAAAACCGACAACCCACTTCTAAGCAAACTGTACGATGCTTATTCCTTTACTGCATTGCCGGTAATGGGCAAGTTGATTGCTGATGATGCTGAGAGTTATCGCTACCTGGCAGAATCCATTCGCATGCATCCCGATCAGGATACTCTTGAGCAGATGATGAAAACCGCCGGATTCGTCCAGACCGGTTATCACAATATGACCGGTGGCATTGTGGCGCTGCACAAAGGAATCAAACCATGACCTCGCTGCTGGAAACCATGCCCGGCACCGCCGCACGCATGGCGCTGGAGCAGGGCCTGAAACAGGTCTTGAAGCTGGATCCAGTTACCGCGAGGCGCTTTGCCGAGCTGAAGGGGCAAGTGTTACAGGTGGCTTCTACATCACCGGCTGTGGATATCTGGTTGGTGTTTACTGAAGAGGGTATAGAACTCCGCGCCTGCCATGAGTCTGAGGCGGATTGTGTGATTCGTGGAACTGCGCCGGCTTTGGCACGACTGGCGGTCAGTGATGAGCCTATGGCGACCCTGTTTAACGAGAGAATTACCCTGACTGGTAATTCGGATCTGCTGTTAACAGTTTCAACCATCATCAAGCACAGTGAGTTTGACTGGGAAGCGCTGCTGGCCCGTTACAGTGGCGGCATTGCCGCGCATGCTGTAGGACAAGTCAGCCGTGTGAGCACCGCCCTGTTTGGTGACGTGGCGACCACCGCACGCCTGAACCTGTCACAATACCTTCAGGAAGAGCTTCGTGTATTGCCGCCCAAGAATGAGGTCAGTGCGTTCCGGGATGATCTGGATACGTTGCGACTGGCTGCCGACCGGTTGCAGGCGAGAGTGGATCGTCTGACGGCAAAGACCCAACAGCAGACACAGGATGCCTGATCGGTGCAGCAGGTTTTTCGATTTATCAAGATAGTTTCCGTAGTGGCGCGTTATCGTCTGGATAACCTGGTGGATAGCGAGCCATTGCCCTTTTATATTCGCTGGTTTCTCAAGCTACTCCCCTGGCGATTTATTCCCAGTCGACTCTCCCGGGGTGAACGACTGCGACTGGCATTGATCGAACTGGGGCCTATCTTCGTCAAGTTTGGCCAGATTCTGTCTACGCGTCGGGATTTGCTGCCGAATGATATCGGTGATGAACTGGCGAAATTACAGGATCGTGTCCCACCTTTTTGCGGAGAAGTCGCAGAAGCGATTATCCAGAAAAGTCTTGGACGACCGCCTTCCGAATTATTTGCCACCTTCAATCGTGAACCGATGGCGTCAGCGTCCGTTGCTCAGGTGCATGAAGCGACACTACACAACGGTGATTCGGTAGTCATTAAAGTCATCCGCCCGGGCATTGAGAAAACCATCCGTCAGGATATGTCACTGCTATTCCTGCTGGCCCATATTCTGGTGCGAATATCCAGTGATGGGCGACGGCTGCGTCCGGTGGAAGTCGTCGAGGATTATGAAAAAACCATTTTCGATGAACTGAACCTTCAGCGTGAGACAGCCAATGCTTCTCAGTTACGTCGTAATTTTCTGGGGTCGCCTTCGCTGTATATTCCCAGAGTCTATTGGGATTACTGCAGCCAGAAAGTCATGGTGATGGAACGCATTTACGGCGTACCCGTAACTGATCTGGCGGCGCTGCAAGCGCAGGGTACCAATATGAAGAAACTTGCGGAGCGGGGAGTGGAAGTGTTCTTCACCCAAGTGTTCCGTGACAGTTTCTTTCATGCCGATATGCATCCCGGGAATATTTTTGTTTCCTATGTGCATCCGGAAGATCCACAGTATATCGGTGTGGATTGCGGTATTGTGGGTTCGCTCACCCCTGAGGATTTGAGCTACCTGGCCCGTAACCTGCTGGCGTTTTTTCACCGGGATTACCGGATGGTGGCACAGCTGCATATTGATTCCGGCTGGGTGCCCCGTGAAACGGTAGTTAATGAGCTGGAAGCGGCCATTCGAACAGTCTGTGAGCCAATTTTTGAAAAACCGCTGGCGGAAATCTCCTTTGGACAGGTGCTGATGAACCTGTTTTCCACCGCGCGCCGCTTCAATATGGAAGTGCAGCCGCAGCTGGTGCTATTGCAGAAAACGCTGCTGAATATCGAAGGACTGGGGCGACATCTTTATCCCCAGCTGGATCTGTGGGCAACGGCGCAACCCTTCCTTGAAGAGTGGATGAAAGACCGGGTTGCACCTCGAGGTGTGTTGCGTCGTCTTAATGAACAGATGCCGCAGCTGATCGAACAGGCGCCTATGGTGGCCCATCAGGTGGTGCGTGATCTGCATGAATTGCGGGATCAGCAGGAACGCATGCTGAGTCAGCGGCCGGCGCCTCTGCAGGATGGCTGGTCGCGGACATTGGGTGTCGGATTGTTGTTACTGGCCATAACGGCCTGGATTCAGCCCTCTTGGGTGGCAGCCATTCCTTGGGAGCCCTTGCTTCTGGGGGTTGCCGGCATCTATTTGTTGAAACCGGGAAGAAGAGAACGATAATGATGAATCCTGCATGGTTGGACGCGGTTTGCTGGAATGAAGATGGGCTGGTGCCGGCCATAGCACAGAATGCGGTAACGGGGCGCGTTCTGATGATGGCGTGGATGAACCCGGAATCACTGGCGCTTAGCGTACAGGAGAAGCGGGCGGTGTATTGGTCCCGGTCGCGCCAGTCCCTGTGGCGAAAAGGCGAATCGTCCGGCCATGTCCAGCAGCTTGAAGATATTCAGCTGGACTGTGATGGCGACACGGTGCTGCTGAAAGTGACCCAGCGTGGCGGCATTGCCTGCCATACCGGGCGTGAATCCTGTTTCTACCGGTCACTATCTGAAGGCAGCTGGCAGGTGAAAGAAGCGGTTCTGCAGTCGCCGGAGCAGATTTACGGCAAACCGTCGCAGTCAGGAGTGGGTGAGGATGAGTGATATTCTGGATCAGTTGGCCAAGGTGCTGGCACAACGCCGGCAGGCGTCACCGGACAGCTCCTATGTGGCCAGCCTGCATGATAAGGGTTTGAACAAGATCCTGGAAAAAGTGGGAGAGGAAGCAACGGAAACCCTCCTTGCCGCCAAGGATGTTACGGATGCTGAATCCGCAAAATCGCTGATTGCAGAGACCGCAGACCTCTGGTTTCATTGCATGGTAATGCTCTCCCATCTGGAGCTCAGCCATGAGGATGTACTGGCTGAGCTTGAGCGGCGCTTCGGTTTGTCTGGCCTGGAAGAGAAAGCCGCCAGAACTCGGTAGTGGGCAGACTGTCTGACGTAAAACAGGAAGTGTGTGCTATGAGTGACTGTATCTTTTGCAAAATCTGCGATGGCGCCATTCCGGCGGATGTGGTTTATGAGGACGATCACTGCCTGGCATTCCGGGATATTCAGCCGAAAGCACCGGTGCACCTGCTGGTGATTCCCCGTAAGCATGTGGAGAGTCTGGATGATCTGAGTGAAGATGACCGCGATCTGGCCAGCCATATGTTGCTGGCTATTCCCCGGATTGCTAAACAGCAGGGGTTGGATGGCGGTTATCGCACGGTGGCCAATACCGGTAAAGGCGGTGGCCAGGAAGTTTTCCATCTCCACTTTCATATACTGGGTGGTGGTACGCCGAAGCCGCTCTGATGGCGTCGGCTTCGCTGTTTTGAACAAATACCTGATGGTCAGGTAAAAGGAACGATTATGGGTTTGGGTGGAATCAGTATCTGGCAGTTGTTGATCATACTGCTGATTGTGGTGATGTTGTTCGGCACCAAGCGGCTGCGCAATATCGGTGGTGACCTGGGCAGTGCGGTAAAAGGCTTCAAAAAAGCCCTGAACAGTGATGATGCAGATGCCAAGACTGACAAGTCGGAAGAAGACAAGCGTCAGCTGGAACAGGATGCGACCTTTACGGCGCAGGATGACAAGTCCGGAGAGAAATCATCTCGGGAAAAGCACTCGTAACCAGGTAGCTGATTGTGTTTGATATTGGCTTTCTTGAGTTGTTGGTCATCGCCGTGATTGCCCTGATCGTACTGGGGCCGGAACGGTTGCCGGTGGCCATCAAGGTAGTCGCTGTCTGGATCGGCCGGTTGCGTCGGAGTTTTCAGTCGATTCGTCAGGAGATTGAGAAAGAGATCAATGCTGACGAGATCCGGCGTGAAATCCACAATGAATCCGTGATGGCTGAACTCAAAAAGACCCGGGACAGCCTGCAGAAAGAGGTGGACGGCCTGAATCAGCAGATTGATGCCGTAGCGGAATCTTCCCCGCCATCTGAGCACCGGCAGACGACGGCGTCAAACAATACGCCGGGGCAACCGAGCAGCGGTAGCAGTAGTAAGACAGATCCATGACCAAATCTTCCTCAAAGGACAAGGAACAGCCGCTGGTTCAGCACCTGCTGGAATTGCGCACCCGCCTGTTAAAAGGCTTTGGCGTTATCCTGGTGATCTTTCTCGGGCTGTTTTATTTCGCTAACGATATTTATGTCTTCGTCTCTGAACCGCTGAGAGTGTATTTGCCGGAAGGCGCGAGCATGATCGCGACGGATGTGGCATCACCTTTTCTGACACCGTTCAAACTGACGCTGGTGGTAGCGGTATTCCTGTCTATACCCTTTCTGTTGCATCAGGCGTGGGCGTTTATCTCTCCGGGGCTGTACCGACATGAAAAGCGCATAGCGATACCGTTGTTATGTGCCAGTGTCTTGTTGTTTTATGCAGGCGTGGCATTCGCGTACTTTGTGGTATTCCCATTGGTGTTTGGTTTCTTCACCAGTGTCGGGCCCGAAGGTGTCGCGATCATGACCGATATCAATCGGTACCTCGACTTTGTCCTTAAGATGTTTTTTGCCTTCGGGCTGGCGTTTGAGATTCCCATTGCCACGGTGTTGCTGGTATGGTCCGGCGTGGCGGATGTCCAGTCACTCAAAGCAAAACGTCCTTATGTTGTCGTGATCTGCTTTGTGTTCGGCATGTTGCTGACACCTCCGGATGTGATTTCCCAGTCTCTGCTGGCGATACCCATGTGGATGCTGTTCGAAGTTGGGATACTCTTTTCCGGCCTGGTACAGAAGCGCGATAACAACCCCGATGAACAGCCTCAGGATTGAGGCTGTTTCTCCTTTCCCTGCAACATTCCAAAGACCATGAATCTGTTATTACTGGAAGAGCATGATTTTGTCTCGGACAACCGGGTTGTAATCAGCGGTCGTCGTTTATCGCACGTGACGGATATTCACCAGGCCAGTATTGGCGACACCCTGCGGGTAGGGCGCGTCAATGGCTTGATGGGAGCAGGCGTTATTCAAGCGTTGGATGCTCAGCAGTTGGTACTGGATGTCGAGTTGACGGAAACCCCTCCGGCGCCTTTGCCGTTAACCGTTTTACTGTCTCTTCCTCGCCCGAAAATGCTTAAGCGCAGCCTGCAGACTATGACGGCTATGGGCGTCAAGCGTATTGTTCTGATGAACAGTTACCGGGTGGAAAAAAGTTTCTGGCAATCGCCCTGGCTGGCGGAAGATAAATTACGTGAGCAACTGGTGCTGGGACTGGAACAGGCACGGGATACCCGGCTACCTGAGGTTATCTTTGAAAAGCGGTTTAAACCATTTGTGGAAGATCGCCTGCCTGCGATGCTGCAGGGTAAGCGGGGTCTTGTTGCGCATACCGGTGACAGCGGCGGTTATTGTCCGCGACAGCTCACGGAAGATATTGTTCTCGCTATCGGGCCTGAAGGGGGCTTTATTCCCTACGAGGTGGAAAAGCTTGAGACGTGTGGCTTTGAACGTATCCACTTAGGGCCACGAATTCTGAGAGTAGAAAATGCCATTCCCGTATTGATCAGCAAGTTGTTTGACTGACTTGGGAGCTATCTGTGAAGAGTGCCTCACGCTGCTGGCGATGATGTCGCACAGAGGCTGTGTGACATCATCCGAACCATGGATGTTATTAGGGGAAAAATCCTTAGCCTATCTCCAGTGGATCAACATCCACAGACCAGCGGATTTTTCTGCCCAGCGGTGACGATTCCATCGCAGGAACCAGATGGTTGAGTAGTGTGTGAAGTGGTCCGCGACTGGCGCCCTGCAGAAACAGCTGCATACGATAACGTCCCTGACGCTTTTCCATTGCAGCGGGCATGGGGCCCAAAACTTTAACGCCCATCGGTCCTGCGAGATTTTGTGTCTGGATTGTCTGTTGCGCATGGCTGGTAACAGTTTCCAGAAATTGCTGGGCGTCGTTCGCATGGGTTGCTTCTGCCGTCAGTAGCGTCATATAACCGAATGGCGGCAGGCTGATTGATTGGCGCTGAACAAGCAAGCTTTCCGCAAAGGCATCGTAGCCCTGGGTGACCAGTTGCTGGAGTTGCTGGTTTTCCGGGAACTGGGTCTGGATAATAACGTGCCCTGGTCGTGTGCTTCGTCCTGCACGTCCGGCGACTTGTAGCAGGAGTTGGCCCACTTTTTCAGGGCCACGGAAATCCGCACTGAAAAAACCGCTGTCGGCATTCAGGATGACGACCAGCGTGACTTTGGGGAAGTGGTGCCCCTTGGCCAGCATCTGGGTGCCCACCAGAATGGCGGGTTCGCCCTTGTGGATAATAGTGAGCATGTCGCTGAGCGCGGTTTTGCGGCGCGTGCTGTCCCGGTCAATGCGGAGCACTTTGGTATTACGAAACTGTCTGGCCAGCACTTCTTCTGAGCGTTCCGTGCCCTGACCGACAGGTGCCAGATGGCGGCTGTTGCAATGGGGGCACTGCAAAGGAATGGGGCGTTGTAGATCACAGTGATGGCAATGTAAATGAGGCGGCGTGCGGTGCAGGGTCAGATGCGCATCGCACTGTGGACAATCCATCAAATGGCCACATTCATTGCACGACAATGTTGGCGCATAACCCCGTTGATTCAGAAATACCAATGCCTGCTCGCCACGTTGCAGGGTTTGATGGATAGCTTGTTCGACGGTTTCACTCAGTCCCGCGTTCAGCTGTTTTCCACGGATATCCACCAGTTCCAGATAGGGTGGTTTGGCGTTGCCTGCCCGCTGGTTCAGCTTCTGATAGCGGTAGCGATGGCTTTTGGCGTTGTGCAGTGATTCCAGCGACGGGGTAGCACTGCCTAACACGACAGGGACATCCCGCAGTTTTCCACGGTAAATGGCAAGATCGCGGGCTGAGTAACGGATGCTGTCCTGCTGCTTATAGGAGAGGTCGTGCTCCTCGTCGACGATGATAAGCCCAAGATAAGGCATGGGCGTGAATATGCTGGATCGGGTACCAATGATAATGCCGGCTTCCCCGTGAAAGGCGGATAGCCAGCCATTCAAACGTTCTCTGTCGTTCAATCCTGAGTGCAGGACGGTCACAGGCACATTAAAGCGATTGCGGAAGCGTTCCAGTGTTTGAGGTGTCAGTCCAATTTCTGGTACCAGCACCAGCGCCTGTTGCTGTTGCTTCAGCGTGTTATGAATGGCCTGCAGATAGACTTCGGTTTTGCCGCTGCCGGTTACGCCATGCAGCAGTGTGCTACTGAACCGGTTGGCATCACAGGTAATGGCATCCAGTGCCTGCTGCTGTTCATGGTTCAATACCAGTTCAGACGTTTTCAGTATCGGGTCATAACTGTGGAAGGGGCGTTTTTCCGGTATATGGGAATAGGTTTCCACCAGACCTTTTTCGGCCAGCTTTTTCAGCATGGCGGTTTCCGCCCCCAATGTCTTGAGGGCGACTTCGGTTGCGCCTGTGGGGTGTGTCTTTACGATTTCCCATGTCGCTTGCTGACGGGGAGCACGATTGAGTTTCCCGAGAATGGCTGGATCGATATCAGACGCTGGTCGCCAACAGGTGTGTGCTTCCTTGCTGAGGTCATACCCCTGTCTGAGCATGACCGGTAATGCCTGACTCAGTGTGTCGCCGAGGGAGTACTGGTAATAGGTGGCCGCCCATCGACACAGTTGAAGAATGTCATCCGTTATTACAGCTTCCTGATCGAGAGGAACGTTTGCGCGCTTAAGTTTTTCGATAGGAAAATCACTGTGGGTGGCGGTGTCGATCAGGATGCCTGTCACCTTGCGTCGGCCAAACGGAACTGTCAGCCGCATGCCGGGTCTTAATAGTGACAGATCACCGTTCTCCGGTGGCAGATAATCGAACAATCGTCGCAGGGTAACCGGCAGGGCAAGCCTGAGAATCTGGGGGGAGTCGTTAGAAGTGGTTGGCATGGTTTCGGTAAATCGCGTTCCGGCAGGCCCTTAATTGCAAAAAATGGTAACAGATTGCCGGTTCAACTGTCTTTGCTTGGCGTTTGCTCTCTGGTAGTATTCGCGCTCTTCCGGACAGGATCCGGCAATTCCCCGTGGATGGCCGGACCTGAAACCTGCATGCGGTGCCTGTTGATCGACGCATTAACGGGTGGCGGCATGCCGAAACACAGAGGTGAGCTCACATGAAACAGGATATCCATCCTCAGTACGAAGAAATTACCGCTACCTGCAGCTGCGGTAACGAAATCAAGGTTCGTTCCACTCTGTGCAAGGACCTGCAGCTGGACGTATGCTCCAAGTGCCATCCGTTCTACACCGGCACTCAGAAGGTGATGGATACCGGCGGCCGTATCGAACGCTTCCAGCAGCGTTTCGGCAAGCTCAGCACCCGTCGCTGAGTTTTTCGGACTCTGTCAAAAAAGGCGCCCTTACCGGCGCCTTTTTTGTTTCTGATACGTATTGCCCTGCAGAAAGACACTTTCGGAATGGGCTTACCCGCTTGCCAAATCCCCTGAAATGGCCGCCATTGCGGTTGTTCACCATTTCCCTTTCCTATATTCTCATGGGTCCGCGCAGGTACAACAACGGAAAAAAATACAATGGCTGAGGACATGAAGCAAGCCGCTCTTGACTATCACGCAAACCCTAAACCCGGCAAGATCAGCATTGAGTTGACGACGCCGGCTGAAACCGCACGTGATCTGGCACTGGCCTACAGCCCCGGCGTTGCCGAGCCGGTCATGGAAATCGCCAAAGATCCCGAAAATGCTTACAAATATACCGCTAAAGGTAACCTGGTCGCTGTCATCAGTAATGGTTCTGCCATCCTGGGTCTGGGTAACCTGGGCGCACTGGCCAGTAAGCCTGTGATGGAAGGTAAGGCGCTGTTGTTCAAGCGTTTTGCCGGTGTTGATTCCATCGATATCGAAGTTGAATCCGAAAGTCCCCAGGCCTTCATTGATACGGTCAAGCGTATTGCTAACACGTTTGGCGGTATTAACCTCGAAGATATCAAGGCGCCTGAATGCTTTGAGATTGAGCGTGCACTGATTGAACAGTGTGAAATCCCCATTTTCCATGATGACCAGCACGGTACTGCGATTGTAACCGTAGCTGGCATGCTGAATGCCCTTGAGCTGGCAGGTAAGGACATTGCTTCCGCCAAGCTGGTCTGCCTGGGCGCCGGTGCAGCCGCTAATGCCTGTACCAAACTGTTGATCAGCTGTGGTGTTAAGCCTGAAAATGTCAGCATGCTCGACAGTAAAGGCGTTATCCATTCTGGTCGTACTGACCTGAATGAATACAAAGCGGCCTTTGCCATTGATACGGATAACCGGACCCTTGATGACGCTATCGAAGGTGCGGATGCATTTCTGGGGCTTTCTGGTCCTAACCTGCTGTCAGCGGAACAGCTGCTGAAGATGGCGGAAAATCCGATTGTCTTCGCCTGCTCCAATCCGGATCCGGAAATCAACCCGGATGTGGCCCGTGAAGTTCGTCCTGATGTCATCATGGCAACCGGTCGTTCCGATTACCCGAACCAGGTGAATAATGTTCTGGGCTTCCCCTTCATTTTCCGAGGTGCACTGGATGTTCGCGCCAAGGCGATCAATGAAGAGATGAAGATTGCAGCAGCCCATGCTATCCGTGAACTGGCGAAAGAGCCTGTTCCCCAGGAAGTGCTTGATGCTTACGGTGCTGATGCGCTGGAGTTTGGTACAGAGTACATTATTCCCAAGCCAATGGATGTGCGTCTGCTGGGTGTGGTTGCAGCCGCTGTGGCCAAGGCGGCAGTCGATACCGGTGTCGCTCAGCTGCCTTATCCGACCAACTATCCGCTAAAGAGTGTTGACGATATCTGATCGTTGATATCGGATTGACTCTCACCAACAAAAAACCTTAGCGGGGTTTTTTGTTGTCTGGCATCACTGCAGTTTTAGAAAATTTCGTCAGGATTGAAGGTTTCAGTCTCCAGAGTGGGCATCTGCTCATCAGAGAAGTCGGCCTTTGGCGCTTTTTCTGTGCGGAATATTTCAAAAATGGCATTCGGGTCGTCAGGGCGTGCCGGCTTACCGGTTTCCGGATTGATCTTGATGGTCGTGATGCCTGCTGGTTGTGGCAGATAGGACTCAGGTACGTCTTTCAGTGCCGTACGCATGAATTCAACCCACATCGGCAGTGCGGCATTGGCGCCGTATTCCCAGCGTCCCAGCGGTCGTGGTTGATCAAATCCGAGCCAGACGGTGGCCAGCAGGTCAGGATTGTAACCTGCAAACCAGACATCCTTCTGATCGTTAGTCGTCCCTGTCTTGCCGGCCAGATCGTCACGCTTGAGTGCCAGGGCACGGCGTCCTGTCCCCTTTCGAATGACATCCTGCATGATGCTGTTGATGATGTAGTTGACCCGTTCACCCATCACCCGTTCCGCGTGGTTGATGGTGAACGGGGCACCGGTAGGTAATGCTGACATCAGGGCAAAATTATTGATTGTACTGGCAATGGTCGGTGACAAGGTTTCGTTAGGCATCAGGTCACTGATGGCCTGCTCTGCATCGGGCTGGCTCTTGTGAATGTCTGCACAGTCCCGGCAGGCCGTCGGAGGATTGGCCTGGAAGACTGTTTCTTCGAGCCGGTCGATTCGCTGGATCAAATGGGGCTCAACCCGGAAGCCGCCATTGGCAAGAATAGCGTAGCTGGTGGTCAGTTCCAGCGGTGTGAGGTCGGCACTTCCCAGTGACAGCGAAAGGTTGCGGGGTAATTTATCTCGTGGAAGTCCCAGTTTTTCCATGTAGTCAATGGTGCGCTGGATGCCGGTGCGTTGCAGCACTCGGATAGAGACCAGGTTGCGGGAGCGATACAGCCCTTTTCGCAGGCGAGTGGGGCCATAAAACTTCATGTTGTCATTCTGTGGGCGCCAGTGGCTTTCCAGTTTGTCATCACTGAAGACGATGGGGGCATCGTTGATCAGTGTTGCGGCGGTCATGCCATTGGCAAGCGCAGCGCTGTAGACAAACGGCTTGAAGGCAGAGCCAGCCTGGCGACTGGCCTGGGTAACCCGGTTGTATTTGCTGTCATAGAAGTTGAATCCGCCAACCAGTGCCTCAACTGCACCATTTTTGGGAGAGATGGCGATCAGGGCCGCCTGGACATCAGGGATCTGGCTGAGTCGGTAGCTGCCATCCGGCTGTTGTCTGACGCGAATAAGGTCGCCTGTGGAGAAGATGTCTTCAGGTTTCTTGGGCTTAGGACCCTGCCGGTTGACGGTGATATAGGAACGAGCCCATTCGACACCTTCCCATGGCAGTTGCTCTGTTTCGCCTTTCTTGAACAGGATCTCGGTGGTATCACCAGTAAAACCGGTGACGATGGCAGGTTTGAGCTTGCCAACGCGGCTGGTACTGGTGAGTGCTTGATGCCAGTTGTCTGGCGAGTCCCCAAGTTGGGCTTCCGGGCCGCGGTAGCCATGACGTTCATCGTAGGCCTGAATGCCATGGTCAATGGCCTTGTTTGCGGCCATCTGATCCTGACTGTTAACGGTGGTATAGATTTCATAGCCGTCGGTATAGGCTTCCTGTCCAAATTGCTCAACCACTTCCTGACGAACCATCTCAGCCACATAGGGCGCCTCAAGTTCAATGGGCAGGCCATGGTATTGAGCGGTGACAGGTTGTTCGATAGCCGCTTGCATATCCGATTGGGTGATGTAACCCAGGTCATACATCCGGGATAGGATCCAGTCTCTCCGAATCAGGGCGCGACGGGGATTGGCAAGCGGGTTGTAGCGGGATGGCGCTTTTGGTAGGCCGGCAATCATGGCCATCTCGGCCAGTGTCAGCTCGCTGGAGGGCTTGCCGTAATACACCTGTGCGGCCGCTTCGACGCCATAGGCTCTGTTGCCGAGATAGATTTTGTTCAGGTACAGCTCAAGAATTTCGTTTTTGCTCAGCTTTCTTTCGATTTCCAGTGCCAGCAGGATTTCATTGAACTTGCGGGAGAAGACACGCTCATGGCTGAGAAAGAAGTTTTTGGCAACCTGCATGGTGATGGTACTTCCGCCTGACTTAATCTTACCGGTGGAAACCAGCTGGACGGTGGCGCGCAGGAGGCCCATGACATCGACGCCATTGTGGGAGTAGAAGCGGTCATCCTCCGCAGCCAGAAACGCTTTGATCAGTGGTCTTGGCAGGTCTTCATACTGGATGGGGCTTCGGCGTTTTTCACCGAACTCGGCAATCAGTTTGTTGTCTGCCGAAAATACCCGTAGAGGGGTTTGCAGGCGGATGTCTCTCAGGCTGTCGACCGAAGGGAGCGCCGGACTCAGATAGAGAAAGACGCTGGCGGAAATGAGTAGTGCACCACAAAATGCAGCAATGCCGCACCATAAGCCAAATTTCGCCAGTTTTACCGCTGTCTTCATAATTTCTTCAGTTAAATTAAAGAGTTACGCTTCTTGTGAACGTCGCTGGGCGTGAAAGAGAGGCCATTATAAGCCCGTGGCGCCCCGATAGCACAATTGCGCTCATGTGCTGTCTGTTATTTAATGAAAAAGGTAACATAAGATAATGATATAAAAAGATATACTTACACTTACGGGATAAAAACAGTGCTGGGGCTGCTGAATAAGAAATCGAACTCCCTGCTGGGGATTGATATCAGTTCCACATCCGTGAAGTTACTGGAGCTGAGCCGGGGCAGCAAACAGTACAAGGTTGAGGCCTACGCCGTGGAGCCTTTGCCACCGAACGCGGTTGTTGACAAAAATATTAATGAGCTTGACGCCGTGGGTGAGGCGATCAAGAAGCTCGTGTCTAAATCCCGAACCTCTCTCAAGAATGCGGCGGTTGCCGTTTCCGGTGCGGCCGTTATTACCAAAACCATCGATATGGATGCCAGCCTGAATGATGATGACATGGAAAGTCAGATCATGGTTGAGGCTGACCAATATATACCCTATCCCCTTGACGAAGTCGCCATCGACTTTGAGGTGCAGGGGGCGCACGAGAATAATCCGGGAACCGCTGAAGTGCTGATTGCGGCCTGTCGTCGGGAAAACGTTGAAATGCGTGAGGCTGTGCTGGATCTAGCGGGTTTGGCGGCCAAGGTTGTGGATATCGAAGCCTATGCCATGGAGCGGGCCTTTGAAATGGTCCTGCCTCAGCTGAATATCAGTGCAGCTGATCCTACCGTTGCTGTGATGGATATTGGCGCAACTATGACAACTTTGAGCGTCTTGCAAGACAGCAAAACAATTTATACCCGTGAACAGATGTTTGGCGGCCGGCAGCTGACCGAAGAAATTCAGCGTCGTTACGGCTTAAGTGCAGAAGAGGCTGGGCTGGCCAAGAAAACGAACGATTTACCAGATGATTACGGTCCTGAGGTGCTGGAGCCCTTTAAGGATGCGGTGGTGCAACAGGTTTCCCGTAGTCTTCAGTTCTTTTATTCGGCCAGCCACTATAACGACGTTGACTGCATCGTGCTTGCCGGCGGTACAGCCTCTACGACGGGTCTGGCGCAGTTGATTGAAGAAAGGATTGGTACGCTCTGTGTCGTGGCTAACCCATTTGCTGATATGGCTGTTGCCAGTCGTGTAAATGCCAGTGCACTGACCAATGATGCCCCAGCGATGATGATCGCCTGCGGTCTGGCCATGAGGAGCTTTGACTGATGGCAAAGATTAACCTGCTACCTTGGCGAGAGGAGCTACGCCAGGAACGGAAACAGCGTTTTCTCATCATGCTGGGCGTATCTGCAGTTACGTCACTCGTCCTCGTATTCTTTATGGGAACCTATATTGATGACCAGGTTGAAACCCAGCGCTCTAGAAACCAATTTGTCCAGAATGAAATCAATGGGCAGAATTCGCGTATTGCGGAAATTAAAAACCTTAAAAAACGACGTGAAGTGCTTCTGGAGCGGATGGGGGTTATTCAGAGCTTGCAGGGTAACCGACCTGTGATTGTCCGGGTTTTTGATGAGCTTGTTCGCGTGGCACCTGACGGTGTGTACTTCACATTTCTGGATATGCGGGGCAACAACATTACGATAAAGGGGATTGCAGAATCCAATAACCGTATTTCCGCCCTGATGCGACAGTTTGATGAATCGGAATGGTTTGACAGCCCCAACCTGACGGCCGTTAAGGCTTTGGGTGATGGGCGAGGCAGTAGTTTTGATCTCACCGTTTTACAGGTGACCCCCAATCAGGAGGATGAATCATGAGCCTTGGGGAATCATTACAGAAACTCAATGAGTTTGATATCAATGACCTGGACTTTGAAAATGTAGGGTCATGGCCTCTGGGTGTTAAAGTTATCGCCTGTGGTTTGGTCTTTGTTGCAGTGATTGGTCTTGGTTACCCTCTTTATTTGAGCGATATGCAGTCTAGTCTGGATCAGGTGGTGAGAAAAGAGCGCCAGTTACGTGAGGAATTTCAGACAAAAGCGTTTCAGGCCGCCAATGTTGAAGTATACAAGCAGCAGATGGTAGAGATGGAGACATCATTTGGTGCCCTGCTCAGGCAGTTACCCAGTGATACCGAAGTACCAGGTCTGTTGGAAGATATTACTTATCTGGGGGTTGGGTCAGGACTGGAGTTTAACTTTATCAACCTCCAGCCAGAGGTCGTAAATGCTTTTTATATTGAGTTACCAATCAGTATCAGTGTAAAGGGTGGCTACCATGACATTGGCAGCTTCGTCAGTGGTGTAGCAAAACTCCCTCGAATTGTTACTTTACATGATTTCAAATTGACTCCAGGCAATTCCGGGGGGGTTCTGACTATGCAGATCCTGGCCAAAACCTATCGTTATAACGATAAGGGGGGGCAGTGATGAAGCATATAGTTGCGGGAATTACAGCTGTTTTGGTGACGCTGCTGCTCAGTGGTTGCTCTGGCGGGGCCAATCATGATGATTTATCACGGTTTATGGATGAGGTCAGGGCCAAACCAAAGGGGCAGATCAAACCATTACCAACCTTCACTCCCTATGAAAGTTTTACCTATAGTGCTGGTGGCTTGCGAAGCCCCTTTGAGCCACCGATCAAGATTCAGACAATCAAGCAGCGGGTAAACAGTGATATCAAGCCGGATTCCAACCGAGTAAAGCAATTTCTGGAAAACTTCCCGGTCGACAGCTTTTCCATGGTGGGTACACTTAGCAACAGTGAAGGCATCTGGGGGCTGGTCCGTACGGAAGGGAGTGTTTACCGGATTCGGGTTGGCGACTATATCGGCCGGAATCATGGTCGTATTATTGCCATCACCGAGTCAGGTATTCAGTTGCTTGAAATTATACCCAGCGGCCCTGAAAGCTGGGTGGAACGGCCGAGAACATTGACGTTGACTGAGCAATAACTACGGCCTGCTCAAGACATGCCGATAACAAAAACAGAATTACGATAAATGACAAGTCTGTGGGTAGGGCTGATGAAAATGACACTGGGTTCTGCTGCAAGAGCAGCGGCACTTTTTCTCTTTCTTGGGCTGAGCGCGGTGACATCTGCTGTCGCCGCCATTCTTGAAAGCATTGACGCCGCATCACTGCCAGGGGACAAGGTTGAGCTCAAACTTGAGTTCGATGGTCGGCCCCCTCAAATCAAGGGGTATACCATTGAGCAACCCGCCCGAATTGCCATTGACCTGCTAGGCACCTTGAGCAATGTACCCAAATATAATGAAATTGGCTTTGCCAACGCGCGAAATGTCGCGGTATTGGAAACCAATGAGCGTACCCGCCTGATCGTTAGCCTCAATAACCCTGCCGGCTATAGCACACGTACTGAGGGGTCAAACCTCTATATCATGATTGGTGATGGCAGAGAGGGAGTGGCAGAAAGCTTCCCTGAGCCAGCATCAGGGCTGGAAGGTGCTAGAGGTCGCTATGGTGTCAGGGAAATCTCTGATATTAATTTCCATCGGGGTGAGGCTGGTGAGGGTAATATCATAATTACTCTAGCGTCTTCAGATGCGACCATGGATCTGGATGAAAAAGGGGGGCGTCTTGAACTGTCTTTTCCAGGGGTCAGTCTGCCGGAAGGGTTGAATAACCGTCTTGATGTAGTCGATTTTGCAACGCCGGTTAAGTTCATTGACGCTAGGGTTCGTGACGGCAATGCTGTTGTCGTGATTGAACCAGAAGGGGAGTATGACTACCTTGCCTGGCAGACAGAAAACAAACTGACTGTCAGCGTTAAGCCTCTGACGAAAGCAGAGTCTGAAGAGCTCAAAAAAGAGCGTTTTGCTTATGAAGGTGAAAAGCTCTCTCTGAATTTTCAGGATATTGAGGTTCGTTCTGTATTACAGCTCATTGCCGACTTCAGGGATTTGAATTTAGTTGCCAGTGATACCGTTGGAGGCAATGTTACGCTACGTCTTAAAAATGTACCTTGGGATCAGGCGCTGGATATTGTTTTGAAGTCCAAGGGGCTTGATAAGCGTTTGGAAAGCAATGTGTTGACAGTGGCTCCAGCTGAAGAGCTTGCAGCCCGAGAGCGTCAGGAGCTGGAATCCAAGCAGCAGATCAATGAATTGGCTCCCTTGGTCAGCCAGATATTGCAAATAAACTACGCCAGCGCTGATGAAGTTGCCTCCGTATTATTGGGGGGAGAGGGTAATCGTACGCTGTCAGAGCGGGGGAGTGTTCAGGTTGTCGAGCGTACAAATAGTCTTTTGATCCAGGAAACCAAGGAAAAACTGGATGCTATTATGGACCTAGTGGAAAAAATTGATGTACCGGTAAAACAGGTTCAGATTGAAGCGCGAATTGTTTCTGCAAATAATACGTTCGAAAAGAATATTGGCGTGAAGTGGAGTGGTAGCCTCGGGCAGGATGGCGACAAGCATAAAATAGATGATATGTTTGTTGATCTAAGTACGGCCGCTTCCAGTGGTTTTACGTGGGGGTTTGTCACCGACAATACGACATTGAATCTTGAACTTGCTGCGCTGGAAACCGACGGTGGTGGTGAGACGATTTCTCAGCCTAAGATTGTCACATCAGATAAGCAAAAGGCGACTATCAAGAATGGTACCGAGATTCCTTACCAGGAAGCCTCATCCAGTGGTGCCACCAGTACTTCATTCAAAGAAGCTGTTCTGTCTTTGGAGGTAACGCCTCAAATTACACCCGACGGCCGGATCATTATGGATGTTAAGGTGACGAATGACTCGGTGAAAGACTCTGGTGGTAGTACCAGTTCAGTACCTTCCATTGATACGAATGAAGTTCAGACAAAAGTGCTTGTCAACGATGGTGAGACATTGGTTATTGGTGGTATTTTCAATAATATACTGACAAAAGGTGAGTCAAAGGTTCCCCTGCTGGGAGATCTCCCGGGTGTCGGTTCTCTTTTTAAGCGTACAACGAATAAAGAAGTTAAAAATGAAGTATTGATTTTTATCACGCCAAAGATTATTTCTGACAAACTCGCTCTACGCTGATGGGTTATATGCAGTCACGGATTATCTACCTGGTTGGACCGATGGGGGCAGGAAAAAGCACCATCGGCCGCCTGCTCGCCAACGAACTAGGACTCTCGTTCACGGACACGGATCAGGAGATTGAGGCCCGTTGCGGGGCAGAAATAGCCTGGATTTTTGATGTGGAAGGTGAAGACGGGTTCAGGAAGCGTGAAACCGATGTGTTGCGTGACCTCAGTCAGCAATCGGCACAGATTATTGCTACGGGCGGTGGGACGGTGATGCATGCTGAGAACCGGAAGATTATCAGCGCAACTGGTTTTGTGGTTTTTCTGGACGCTGCGGTCGATACACTGGTCCGGCGCATGGAAAAGGACAAGAGTCGGCCGTTGCTGCAGAAGCAAAACCGAGATGAAGTGATTCGAGATCTTTATGCCGAGCGTGAGCCGGTTTATCGTGAGCTGGCCGATGTGGTGGTTTCGACCAGTCGCGGTAATCCCCGCCAGGTGGTGAACAAAATAGTCGATGCCCTGAATCAGTGATTATCGAGGTTGTGGATGAAAACGCTGACTGTTGACCTGGGTGATCGATCCTACCCGATCTATACCGGTTCTGACCTGATTTCCCGCCCTGAACTCTATGCGCCTCATATTCGGGGGCGTGATGTTGTCATAGTCACCAATGAAACGGTAGCGCCTCTGTATTTGTCAGAGGTTCGGCAGG
The DNA here is from genome assembly GCA_002084115.1 of Oceanospirillales bacterium LUC14_002_19_P2. Classification (GTDB taxonomy): domain Bacteria; phylum Pseudomonadota; class Gammaproteobacteria; order Pseudomonadales; family Endozoicomonadaceae; genus Kistimonas. Next base: position 25,816 of record MUIA01000116.1, read on the forward strand.
CGCTTTCAGGTTTCAATGTGATTGATGTGGTTTTGCCGGATGGGGAACAGTGGAAAACGCTGGATACTGTTAACGGTATCTTTGACCATCTTCTGGAAGCGCGCCACACGAGAACGACAACGCTGGTTGCTCTGGGTGGTGGTGTTGTGGGTGACATGACCGGATTTGCAGCCGCTTGCTATCAGCGTGGCGTAGATTTCATTCAGGTACCAACAACGTTGTTGTCACAGGTTGATTCTTCTGTCGGTGGAAAGACCGGCGTGAATCATCCGCTGGGTAAAAACATGATTGGCGCATTCCATCAGCCCAATTGTGTGATTGCAGATATCTCTACACTGGATACCTTGCCGGACAATGAGTTATCGGCCGGTTTGGCTGAGGTGATCAAGTACGGTCTGATTTGTGATAGTGACTTCTATCAATGGCTTCAGGCTAATATGGCAGGTTTGCTCGCGCGTCAGCCTGAGTTGCTCACTGAAGCCGTTATCCGCTCCTGTGAGAACAAGGCTCGTGTGGTTTCCGAAGATGAGAAAGAGTCAGGGCGTCGCGCCTTTCTGAATCTGGGACATACCTTCGGTCATGCCATAGAAACGCATCAGGGTTATGGCCAGTGGCTCCATGGTGAGGCTGTTGCAACAGGCATGATCATGGCTATGGACCTATCGGCCAGACAGGGTTGGATTAATCGCGATAAGGTGCAGCATCTTGCCGTATTACTGGAGTCTGCCCGGTTGCCGGTAAGGCCGCCATCGAATATGTCTGCGAATGACTTCCTGACCCTGATGCGGGTAGACAAAAAGGTGCTGGATGGCACATTGCGACTGGTATTGCTAAAAGCCGTGGGTGATGCAGTGGTTACGTCTGATTTCTCAGCGGACTATCTGGATGCAACCCTGGCAGAGTTTGTCGATTAAATCATCATCTTCCTCTAGCAAGGCTGTTGATTGATTCAGCCTTGCTCCTTCTTTTGGGCTCACTTCCTTCTAACAAATTGATTCTGATACGACTTTTCCCGTATTGAAAGCAGGGTTGGTTTGTGGTCTTCCGTCTTGATGTGTAAAATGGCGGCCGTTTGCCCCGACAATGATTGTCTCCGATGGACCTACAAAAAATTGTATCGGGGCAGCATACTTCGCGATCACTGGCATGGTAGACGCTTTGAGGGGAGCAGCCACTGCATACAATTGAGGCCTGCTCATGCCATCGCCAGACAGCCATTGACGGCTCAGAATGCTATCGGGCGAAGTTTTTGCGGACCATAACAGGGCAGACCGGCAGGGGAGTCGCCGGTACCAACACCTGACAGGATCGCAGATTGCCGAATAATGATTACCAGAATTGGCTGATGAGAGTGTGCCTATGAATGCAGGTCTGTATCATCCCGAGCAGTTCAGGGATAACTGTGGTTTCGGGCTCATTGCCCACACCGAAGGCATAAAAAGCCATCATCTTCTCCAGACAGCTATCCAGGCGCTGACCTGTATGACCCACCGAGGCGGTATCGCTGCCGACGGCAAAACCGGGGATGGCTGTGGTCTGTTGATCCAGATACCGGATCACTTTTTCCGAACCATTGTGAATGAGCAGCTGGGACTCACCTTGCCGTCGCTGTATGCGATCGGCATGGTGTTCATGAACCGTGATGACCAGATTGCGCAGGCAGCGCGGCAGCGGTTTGAGCAGGAGCTGGCCGCTGAAAATATCCGGGTGCTGGGCTGGCGTGACGTGCCAGTCAACAGTGAGTGCCTGGGGCCTATCGCCCTTGAGCAGCTGCCTCGCATTAAGCAGGTTTTTATTGCGCCAGATAACGAACAGGATGAGGTTCAGCTGACGGCATCCCTGTTTATGGCACGGCGTCGGATAGAAATCGCACTGGAAGATGATGAAGAATTTTATATCTGCTCACTATCCAGCCGCGTGGTGACTTACAAAGGCCTGATGATGCCGGTGGATCTGCCTAAGTTCTATCCGGACCTTGGCGATCCTCGTTTCGAAACGGCGATCTGTGTTTTCCATCAGCGATTCTCCACCAATACCATGCCCCGCTGGCCACTGGCCCAGCCGTTCCGTATGCTGGCCCATAACGGTGAAATCAACACTATCATGGGTAACCGAAACTGGGCTGAAGCCCGGGCCAGCAAGTTCAAATCGGAATTGTTACCGGATCTTGAGTCGGTTCGGCCGCTGGTTAACCGGACAGGTTCCGATTCCTCCAGCCTGGATAATATGCTGGAAATTCTGGTGACAGGTGGCGTTGACCTGTATCGGGCGATACGCATGCTGGTGCCGCCGGCCTGGCAGAATGTTGACACCATGGATCCTAAGCTGCGGGCATTCTACGAATATAACTCCATGCATATGGAGCCTTGGGATGGTCCGGCGGGACTTGTACTCAGTGATGGTCGTTATGCGGTCTGTGCGCTGGACCGGAATGGTTTGCGCCCGTCGCGCTGGGTTAAGACCATGAATGGTTATCTGACGGTAGCCTCAGAAATCGGGGTTTATGATTACGAGCCGGAAGATGTCATTGCCAAAGGGCGCGTAGGCCCCGGCGAAGTGCTGGCGATTGATACGCAAACCGGTGAGATTCTCGAAGCACACGCTATTGATAACCACCTCAAGTCACGTCAGCCCTATAAACAGTGGCTGAAGAAAAAGGCTTATCGGATTCAGTCAAAGTTCATTGAGAATGAACACCGTGTGGAGCATTTTGACAAGGCTGTGCTGAATGAGCACCAGAAAATGTTCCAGGTTACCTTTGAAGAGCGTAATCAGGTCATTCGCCCCTTGGCTGAAAATGGTCAGGAAGCAGTTGGCTCAATGGGGGATGATACCCCGATGGCGGTCTTGTCCCAGCGGGTGCGTCCTGTATACGACTATTTCCGCCAGCAATTTGCCCAGGTGACGAACCCGCCCATTGACCCACTGCGGGAAGCGATTGTCATGTCGCTGGAAACCTGTCTGGGCGCTGAAAAGAACATGTTTCAGGAAACGCCTGAACATGCTGAGCGGGTGATTCTTAAATCCCCAGTACTGTCGACAACCAAGTTCCTAAACCTGACCAATGCGCACCATGAGGTGGGCAACCTGGAAGTGGCCAGAATTGAGCTGAACTATGATCCAGCGACAGGGCTTGAGCAGGCCATTGTTGCGGTCTGTGATGCTGCTGAGCAGGCGGTTCGTGAAGGCAAGGTGCTGCTGCAGCTGACGGATCGCACGATTGCAAAAGGCAAGCTGCCCATCAATCCGGCAATGGCCACAGGTGCCGTTCACCATCGACTGATTCAGGTTGGGTTGCGCAGTGACGCCAATATCATTGTCGAAACCGGGACCGCTCGGGACTCTCATCATTTTGCAGTCCTGATCGGCTTTGGAGCGACGGCCGTCTATCCCTACCTGGCCTATGAAATCATTCATGACCTGATCCAGACCGGTGAATTGATTGCTGATCCAATTGATGCTTACAAGTCTTACCGGAAAGGGATTGGTAAGGGACTGCTCAAGATTATGTCCAAAATGGGCATTTCCACCATTGCGTCCTACCGTGGAGCCCAGCTGTTTGAGGCGGTTGGACTGAGTCAGCCTGTTGTCGACCTCTGTTTCTGTGGTGTGACCAGCCGTATCAGTGGTGCCGGCTTTGTGAATTTCCAGGAAGAACAGCAGTTACTGGCAGATGATGCCTGGAAAGCACGCAAGCCGATTCAGCAGGGCGGATTACTCAAATATGTCCATGGGGGTGAATATCACACCTTTAATCCGGATGTGGTGCAGACAATTCAGGCTGCAGTGAAAACCGGTGACAGGGCTAAATACCGGGATTATGCCGGGATGATCAATCAGCGCCCTGTCGCAGTGATCCGCGACCTGTTTGCACTGAAAAGTGACAGAAAACCGATTCCTCTGGATGACGTTGAGCCAGTCGAAGCGATTCTGCGTCGTTTTGATTCTGCGGCCATTAGCTTGGGTGCACTGTCACCTGAAGCCCATGAAGCACTGGCAGAAGCAATGAACCGGCTGGGCGGACGCTCCAATTCGGGTGAAGGTGGTGAAGATCCGGCCCGATTTGGCACTAATCGCGTTTCAAAGATCAAACAGATTGCCTCGGGGCGATTCGGCGTAACGCCCCATTATCTGGTGAATGCAGAAGTACTGCAGATCAAGGTCGCCCAAGGTGCGAAGCCGGGTGAAGGTGGTCAGTTGCCGGGCGGTAAGGTAAACAGCCTGATAGCCCGTTTACGATATTCGGTACCGGGCGTCACCCTGATTTCACCCCCGCCGCACCATGATATCTACTCCATTGAGGATCTTGCCCAGCTGATCTTCGATCTCAAACAGGTCAATCCTGAAGCATTGGTTTCCGTAAAGCTGGTCTCTGAACCGGGGGTCGGAACGGTTGCCGCTGGAGTGGCCAAGGCCTATGCGGATTTGATCACGATTTCAGGCTATGACGGTGGCACGGCTGCCAGTCCATTGACTTCCATTCGCTATGCTGGTTCGCCTTGGGAGCTGGGTCTGAGTGAAGCCCAGCAGGCGCTGCGTTCCAATGATCTGCGCGGAAAGGTGCGGCTGCAAACCGATGGTGGTTTGAAAACCGGTCTGGATGTCATCAAGGCCGCCATGCTGGGCGCGGAAAGCTATGGTTTTGGTACCACGCCGATGGTGGCGATGGGCTGCAAATACCTGCGGATCTGTCACCTGAACAACTGTGCGACCGGTGTGGCGACCCAGAACCAGAATCTGCGGGATGAGCATTTCATTGGTACGGTCGAAATGGTCATGAACTTCTTCACGTTTGTGGCTGAGGAAGTCCGTGAGTGGCTGGCAAGTCTCGGTTATCGCAGCCTGGAAGAGGTGATCGGCCGTACCGACTTGTTGAAGGTGAAGGAAGGACAGACAGATAAGCAGTCCCAGCTCGATCTTTCCCCAATTCTCGGTAACAGCCGTGTCGCAGCGGATAAACCCAATACCTGTCTGCAGGAGCGTAATCCGCCATTTGATCAGGGTGAACTGGCAGAGCGTATGGTCAGCGATATGCTGCCAGCGATTGAATCCGCGAGTGGCGGCGAGTTCAGTTACGCGGTAGGAAACTGTGATCGCTCTATCGGTGCACGCCTGTCTGGTGAAATTGCCCGTCGACACGGTAATCTCGGCATGTCTGACTCGCCGCTCACAGTTCGTTTGAAAGGCAGTGCCGGGCAGAGTTTTGGTGTCTGGAACGCCGGTGGTTTGAATCTCCACCTTGAGGGCGATGCCAACGATTATGTCGGAAAAGGCATGGCAGGTGGTAAGTTGGTCATCTGTCCTCCACAGGGCAGTGCATTCCCCTCCAATGAAAGCGCCATTATCGGTAATACCTGCCTCTACGGCGCCACCGGCGGGAAATTGTTTGCTTCCGGTCGAGCCGGTGAGCGGTTGGCTGTGCGTAACTCAGGTGCCCATGTTGTGGTTGAAGGTACCGGTGACCACTGCTGCGAATATATGACTGGCGGCTTGGTGACGGTTCTCGGTAAGACCGGGCACAACTTTGGCGCGGGCATGACCGGTGGTTTCGCGTATGTGCTGGATATGGACCGCCAGTTTGTTGACCGCTACAACCACGAGCTGGTGGATATCCACCGGATTGACGCCGAATCCATGGAAGACCACCAGACTCACCTGCATAGCATTATCGCCGAGTTCGTGGCGGAAACCGGCAGCGAGTGGGGACGCACGCTACTGGAGGATTTCGAGGATTATGTAGGCCGTTTCTGGCTGGTGAAGCCCAAGGCAGCCAGCATGAACAGTCTGCTGGCCACGGTAAGAGGCCGTCCTGAATAACCGTGATCGTCGAGCCGGCTGCTAAAGGCTGCCGGTTGAATAAGAAAAGGGTGTGAGCAAGCGTTACCCGGGCACTGCGGAGCATGACCAAGAAGATGACACCTTACGCAACCCAATGCTCATACACCGGAGAAGGACGACAAGTTTCATGAGGTGTATATGGCTGAACGACTGAACAATGACTTCCAGTTTGTGGAAGTCGGCCGTAAGGATCCTGATAAAAAGCCGCTCCGGATTCGCAGGCAGGCGTTTGAGGAAATCTACAAGCCGTTCTCACAAAAGCAGGTGGCGGCCCAGTCCCATCGTTGTCTAGCGTGTGGTAACCCCTATTGTGAGTGGAAGTGTCCGGTTCATAACTATATTCCGGACTGGCTCAAGCTGGTTGCGGAAGGCAATATCATTGAGGCTGCCGAGCTGTCCCACCAGACCAATACCCTGCCGGAAGTCTGCGGCAGGGTTTGCCCCCAGGATCGACTCTGTGAGGGCGCGTGTACGCTGAATGATGGGTTCGGCGCAGTCACGATTGGCTCGACGGAAAAATATATTACGGATACGGCGCTGGCGCTTGGCTGGAAGCCGGATATGTCGAAGGTAGAATGGACCGATCGTCGGGTGGCGGTGATTGGAGCCGGCCCGGCCGGGCTGGGGTGTGCCGATGTTCTGGTAAGAAATGGCGTTAAGCCGGTTGTGTTTGATCGTAACCCGGAAATCGGTGGTTTGCTGACGTTTGGTATTCCGGAATTCAAGCTGGAAAAGACCGTCATGCAGCGCCGGCGCGAGCTCTTTACCGAAATGGGGGTTGAGTTCCGTCTGAATACCGAAGTTGGTCGTGATATCACTATCGAAGCGTTGCTGGATGAGTATGACGCAGTCTTCATGGGAATGGGCACGTACACCTATATGAAAGGGGGCTTCCCCGGGGAAAGTCTGCCAGGTGTCCATGAGGCGTTGCCTTACCTGATATTCAATGTGAATCGTTGTCTGGAGTTTGAAAAATCACCAGATGATTTTATTGATATGAAGGGCAAGAAGGTTGTCGTACTGGGTGGTGGCGATACGGCTATGGATTGTAACCGTACGGCGATCCGTCAGCAGGCAGCGAAAGTCACCTGTGCGTACCGTCGGGATGAAGAAAATATGCCGGGATCCCGGCGCGAAGTGGAAAATGCTCGACAGGAAGGTGTTGAGTTCCTGTTTAACCGGCAGCCGGTTGAGATTGTCGGTACGGATCATGTGGAAGGCGTCAAAGTCATCACTACCCAGATGGACGAGCCTGATGAGCGCGGCCGTCGTCGCCCGGAACCGGTACCGGGCAGCGAAGAAATTCTGCCTGCGGATGCTGTGCTGATTGCCTTTGGTTTTCGGCCGAGCCCTGCGCCATGGTTTGAAACACAGGGTGTTGCAATGGACGACTCTGGTCGCGTGATAGCGTCAGAAAATGGGCGCTATAAGTTCCAGACCGATAACCCGAAGATCTTTGCCGGTGGTGATATGGTACGGGGTTCGGATCTGGTGGTCACTGCCATCTGGGAAGGGCGTCAAGCTGCGGAAGGGATATTGGATTACCTCGAAGTCTGAAAACAGTTATGACCTGAGTAAATAAAAAACCGGCTTATGCCGGTTTTTTATTCTTATGCATTATGCCGATTACGCTTGTGGGCGACTCTGGATGGCCGATACTTCAAGAACCGGGAGCGGAATATACAGGGTAATGACCCGGCTTGCACAGGGATGTAATTATGGCAGTTGGCAGGAAACTCGGAATAACAGTTGGGGCGATTTGCGCATTGTTGTTTTCAGGCTGTGCATCGGTGTTGCCCAGTAACCAGAACAGGACATTCACTGCCTGGTCGACCTTTGAAGAAGCCAAGAAGGCTTATGATAGTATCATTATTGGTCGGACTGATTTCAAAGCGCTGACCAAACTCGGGTTTGACCCTTTCCGAACGCCCAATGTCCGTCGCCTCACTTACCTTGATGTCATCAAAATCTTCATGCCGAACCCAACGATTGGGATTGAACGCCTGGATAATGGTGTCAGGCGCTGTATTGAGGAGCGAGACAATTGTTATGCGATAGAGGCCTATCCCCGTTATCGAAAGAAGCGTCGCTATGGTAACGCGGCACTGGATCTGCTGAATTTCAGGAAAGAGACTGAAGTTAGTGGCTGGGAATTCCGCGCAGTGGTGGTTTTGGTCGATGACGTGGTGGTTTATAAGATTTGGAGTGGTGTGCCGATTTTCCTTGAGCATGGCACTCGGAAAAACCCGCTGGGTCCGATAGAAGGGGCACGGGACTTCCTGCTGGATTAGCCCCGCACTGAATAGCAGAGAGATAAAAAAAGAGAGCATTGGCTCTCTTTTTTTATTAGCAGTCGGCGATTACTTCGATCTCGACGCGCGCATCCTTAGGCAGTCGAGCGACTTCAACACAGCTGCGGGCAGGAAAAGACAGGGAGAAGTACTGCTTGTAGACTTCGTTAACATCAGAGAAGTCATTCATATCTTTCAGGTAAACCGTCGTTTTCATGACGCGATCCATGCTGGAGCCGGCCGCTTCCAGGATGGCTTTGACGTTTTCCAGGGATTGACGGGCCTGCGCCTTGATGTCTTCGGGCATTTCGCCGGTTTCAGCGTTGATCGGCAGCTGGCCGGAGGTCATGATCACGCCGTTGAAGCGCATGGCCTGAGAGTAGGGACCGATAGCGGGCGGGGCATCATTGGTCTCGATGACTTGTTTCATGGTGGTCTGTATACCTTTTGATCAATCTGGACGGGCTGTCTCGAAGCAGCCTCTCGATGAGTGGTTGAATTCTAGTGCGGGTTTTTCAAGTATTTTTGATTCTGGTCAAGGGAGTGGAGTTTAACTGTCAATCATTTTTCCGATGCCTCCTGTTTATAGCAGAGAGAACGTAGCATCGTACGGGTTTGTTGGTATAGTTGCTGTCTTGTTACTGCCGTATGGATTGGACATGACAGCACTCAAGAACGATCGTCTGCTGCGGGCGCTGCTGCGAGAACCGGTTGACCGGACACCGGTATGGATGATGCGACAGGCCGGGCGCTACTTGCCGGAATACCGGGAAAGTCGTAGCCGGGCGGGGGATTTCCTGTCCCTCTGCAAGAATCCCGAGTTGGCTTGCGAGGTCACCCTGCAGCCACTGGAGCGCTACCCTCTGGATGCTGCCATCCTGTTTTCCGATATTCTGACGATTCCCGATGCCATGGGGCTTGGACTCTACTTTGAAACAGGGGAAGGGCCACGTTTCCGTCATCCGGTACGCACCGCTGAGGATGTTGATCGTCTCGAGATTGCGGATGTGGAACAGTCACTGGATTATGTCATGGGCGCAGTACGCACTATCCGTCAGGCGCTGGATGGCCGGGTGCCATTGATAGGTTTTTCTGGCAGCCCTTGGACGCTGGCGACCTATATGGTCGAAGGTGGCAGTACCCGTGATTTCATGATCATCAAGGCGATGCTCTACGATCAGCCTGCACTGCTTCATGAGTTACTGACGAGACTCGCGGATACTGTGACAGCCTACCTGAACGCCCAGATTCGTCATGGCGCACAGGCTGTCCAGATCTTTGATACCTGGGGTGGTGTACTGGAATCCGGTGCCTATCGTGAATTTTCACTCCAGTATATGCAAAGGATTGTGAACGGACTGATTCGGGAGCATGAAGGACGTCGAGTCCCCGTTATCCTGTTCACCAAAAATGGCGGTCAATGGCTGGAATCGATAGCGGATACCGGTGCTGATGCCTTGGGACTTGATTGGACAACGGATATCGGTAATGCCCGTCGTCGGGTGGGAGCGCGGGTGTCGCTGCAGGGGAATATGGATCCCTGCGTGCTGTATGCCTCACCCAAACGGATTCGGGAGGAGGTCGGCCGCATTCTGACAGCCTTTGGTTCCGGTTCCGGTCATGTTTTCAACCTCGGCCATGGTATCCATCAGTTTGTTGATCCGGCACACGCGGGTGCCTTTATTGATGCAGTCCATGAGTTGTCGCCGGCTTGGCACAGTAGTGGTGCAGAGCTCTGATATCTATGTGCCGGCTACCACCACTATAGAGTGGTAGCCGGCACTTTTTTCCTTGCCGTCTGGCTGAGTTCTTTCACCAGCACTTTACCCAATCGTTTACTGCTGACTGGTTTGGTCAGAATGCAGCGAATACTGGATGTCTCGGTTTGCTGTGTTGTAGGGATGGAACTTCCTGTCAGCATGATGACCAATAGTCTGTCTTTCAGTAGTGGGTCATCCGCAATCCGGGTGGCAAGCTGCATGCCGCTGGTGCCCGGCATGTTTTGATCCAGAATCGCTAGGTCAAAGGGGTTCGACAGGCTGGCTTCTGTCCGCAATAAGGCTAGGGCTTCGGTCGCATTGCGGGTTTGGTAGACATCCAGCCCTAAATGCATGCATTGACGAACCAGTACTTTTCGGCAGGTGTCATTGTCGTCCACAACCAGTACCTTGCGATTGCTTAGTAGCTGGATGGCCTTTGGGTCATCTGAGCGTTCGGGTGTCAGTTCAGGAAGGATGGTCAGGGGAAGTGTGAACCAGTAAATCGTGTTTTGGCCGTCCGTCATCAGGTTAAAGCTGCCCCCCAGCTTTTTTACCATGTTACGAGCAAGCAGTATGCCCACCGGTGGGTAGGTGTCATTCTCAGTCAGGCTGTCTGTCATGCTATCGGCATAGGGCCCAAGTGTACGATAGCCAATGCCATTATCTGAGCATTTCAGAGTGAATCTCGCCAGCGTTTTCTGGTCTTTCGCGTTATCGGGGTCATCTGCGGCGCTGAGCGTTTGCGGGCTTACCGTCAGGAGTATTTCGCCGTCAGCGATATGATTGAAGTTGTAGGCCAGAAGTGCCAGCAGAATCTGGCGGATGCGCTCCGTATCCCCTGCGAGGAACTCGGGCATATCCGGTTGGATGAAACTGATCAGTTCAATTCCCAGCTGCTCTGACTTATAGCGGTAGCGATCCATGCAGACCTGCACCAGTTCAGTGATCTCGAAAGGAAAGGATTCAATTTGCGGTGGTTCCACCTCAGTTTTGACGTTATCCACTACCTGGTTGACCAGGTTCAGCATTTCCCGCCCCGATAACAGTATGGTGTTGACGTAATCCTTCTGACGTGGCGTCAACGAGGTGTTCTGCAGTAATTCAGACATACCCAGAATACCGTTCATGGGGGTTCGGATGTCGTGGCCTATATAGCTCCAGAGCGGGCGTGCTGGTTTATCGGTGGGTTGTTGCTCTGATTCGGTCGCCAGATTTCCATAGCGCGAAACCGGGTTAGCGGAGCGTATTAAAAAGCTCAAGGACAGACCGGTGACCAGTAGCAGCACGCTGGACACCAGTGTGGACTGCATCATCCATATATCAAACGGCAGAATGCCGAACTGGCACAGGACAAAGGTGATGAAAATCATGGTATAGGGCACAACAACCCGCAGCCATCGCCAGGCGGCAATGTAGCCCTCATAGAGTCGGATTACGCCGGTAATTATGCTGCTGGCACAGCTCATGAGGGATAGTATGACGATGGCATTTTCCGGTAATACATAACCAGAGAACAGCATAATAAGTGCCGTGACAAAACTGCCAGTGCTCATCAGTAGTAGCAACCGGTCTGCTGCGCGGCTCTTGTTTGTCTCAAGGAGTGTTCGTGATAACAGGCATAACAGACCGTAACCTGCGGAAATGCTGGCAAAGTGGACGCGGTTCTGTGCGTCAGGAAACAGACTCCATAGTGATGCAGGAATTCCTTGCCAGCTTAACAGAAAGACCAGGCAAACCAGGCTGATACCAAAGAGTTGCAGGCAATCAACCCGCTTTCTTGTCAGGAATAAGGTCAACGTAACCAGTATCAGGGCAATATTGATGCCTGCCCATATCCCGAAGAACCAGTGGGTTTGCTGGATCGCATGGTGTTCATTATTGGGTTTGCTGAGCCAGGCGGAGATACGCTTGTGAAATGGCGAATGCATTCTGGCATAGAGCGTCAACTGTTCGCCGGGATGGTACTCAAAGGGAATCAGATGCTGGTTATGGCTGAATTGGGGGTGAGACGTCAGTTGGCTGATCTCATCGGAGCCTTTCGCTGTCCTGTCACGGTGCAGGTAGTAGGTAATATCATCATCGCCGAAGGTCAGCGCCCGGATTTCATAAGTTTGAGTGGCTGTTTCACTGATTGGAAGGGTGAACCGGAGCCAGACCGTGCTGTCCTGCGTAAAGTAAAAGTTGGTACGATCCCACGGGATAAAATGGTGACGGTATTGGTTGGAAACCAGTTGCTGTGGAGTGAGGCTGCCAGAGCGATCGAACAGAACATCCGCATTCTCCAGAGCATATTCAAAGAGTGCATGACCCATTACCTGCAGTGGGGTGAATATACACAACAGAAGTAGTAACAGGCGTATTAGCTGGGGGGGCTGCGGTTGTTTTTTTTCTTCACAGCGACTTCCGTTGACGTCCGGCATTCCATTATACCTGTGTTGCACGAAAATCCCATGCAGCCAGAACGGGAAGGGGCGGGCAGTATTGCCGCCCCTCAGGGATTAATACCAATCGCCTTTTCTAACTACTGCATAAGTGCCCACTGGCGAGAGCATAAACTGAACAACCGTACAGCCTCGCTACACAGTTTATTCCAGGCATTGCAGCAACAATCCACAATATCCTCGTAACCCTCAAACGCTTTATTGGATTGCTCATGCTCCCGCATCCATTCCCACAGTCTTTCTGAGCTGTTCAACTCGGGCGCACATGCAGGCAGCCTTAGCAGGGTCACATTTTCATACGTTGGGATATCCTGTGCCATGTGAAAACCTG
>MUIA01000452.1 GCA_002084115.1 Oceanospirillales bacterium LUC14_002_19_P2
TTGGAAACCCTCTCCCTGAAACTGAAGGTCAATCATTTTCAGCTCAGGGCGAAGATTTACATGACCGCTCTGCGGGCATCATTCGAGCAGCTAAGGTTATTCGTTACTGCGTAACTTGAGGTATTCAGCTAATGATGGACGCTATAAAAAACTTTGGAAAATACTAGCACTGTATTGCTCTCATTAATCAGTATTCGACCTAATCAGTCTGGTATGTTTTTGCACAAAGGTTTCGGGGCTTCGATCCATCAAAACATCATGAACAAGACAGAAGGGCAACCACTAATGACCTACTATGCCCTGATCCATCAGTTCACCTATCGCCTGCTGATCCAGACCAAGTTCACGCAATACCTCGTGTGTATCGGTTCCGGGCATGACACCAGTTCTTTGATATTGCAAAGGTTTGCTGGAAAATTGGATTGGACAAGCCAATTGAGCGTAGGTCTTACCGCTGTCATCCGGTACATCAACGATCAGATCACGGGCTTGGCTATGCTGATGCAGGGTTGTCTCAGATAATGTTAAAACCGGTTCAACGCATAGATCCAACGCCTCAAATATGACCTGCCACTCTTCAAATGTGTTTTGCGAAAACCGGGTCTGAATATCGTTTCGTAACTGCTGCTGTTGCTGTTGCTGTTGCTGTTGCTCAGGTTGAACATCAGCAATTCTCGAAAACCATTCTGGTTTTCCAATCGCTTGAAAAAAGCCTTCCGCAAACTGCGGCTCCAAGCTACCTACAGAGAACCATCGATTATCACGCGTACGGTAATAGCCATAAAAACTGCCACCGTTGAGGATCTCCCGCTCCGGCTCAGGTGTTCGTCCATCGGCCAGGAATCCGGCGCCAGCCATCGCATTCAGTGCCACTGCACCATCAAACATGCTGATATCCACATGCTGCCCCTGCCCGGTGGTTTGGCGCTGAATCACTGCCGCCAGAATCCCCATAACCGCATGGTGTGAGCCTCCAGCAATGTCAGCGATCTGCACTGCATGGAGCCCCGGGCCCGCCTCCCTGCTACCGCTATAGCTGGCCAAACCCGACAGGGCCAGATAATTGATATCGTGACCTGCCCGGTCTTTAAGGGGCCCCGTCTGGCCATAACCAGTTATAGAGCAGTAAATCAGCTCGGGATTGATCCTTTTAAGCGTGTCGTAGTCCAGCCCAAGACGCCGCATCACACCAGGTCGGAATTGCTCAATGACAATATCGTGGGTTTTCACCAACTGCCGGACAATCTCAACCGCTTCAGGCTTTTTCAAATCCAGGGCAATCGACTGCTTGTTCCGGTTAATGGTTGCATGCGCAGCTGAAATGCCAGCTTCTACCATCGGCTGCAGCAGCCTTAGCATATCCGGTCGGTTCAACGCCTCGACTCGGATGACCTCTGCCCCCATATCCGCCAACAACATGGTCGCGTAGGGACCGGGCAGCAAGGTCGTAAAATCCAGAATTTTCAAACCGAAAAGTGGGCTGGTCATGGTCAGACGGTTCCTGTTTTATCCGATCAATCGCACAATCAATAAACGCTATCCAGGTCCTTGAAGGACTCACCCTTTGCAGCCTGCTCAAGCAACAAGGCTGGAGGTGTGAAACGCTCTCCGAACTGTTCTGCCAACGTCTGCGACCGAGCCACAAAATCACGGATGCCATACTGATTGATGAACTGTAAAGCCCCGCCTGTCCAAGCGGCAAAGCCAATGCCGAAAATGGAGCCTATATTGGCATCACGAACACTGCCCAGTACCCCCTCTTCCAGGCAGCGCACCGTTTCCAGCGCCTGAATAAACAGCAACCGGTCCTTGATATCCTGTAGCGGCAATATCTCTACCGCTGGAGTGAAATGTTCTGTTAAGCCGGGCCAGAGAGATTTCTGCCCTTTGTCCGGATATTCATAGAATCCCATACCGGCAGCGCGACCGGCTCGCCCCAGCCCGAGCATTACATCAACGGCGGCATCCGCCGGGTGTTCGAGATAGGCTTTGCCTTCCGCTTTCAAATCGTTGATAGCCTGGTTGCGTATCCGCCCCATCAAGGTCAGGCTGACCTCGTCACAGATAGCCAGCGGGCCGACCTGCATCCCCGCCAACAACGCGCCATTTTCAATCGCAGCGGCGGGCACACCTTCCGCCAACATGGCAATCCCCTCGTTGGTAAAGGTGCCAAATACCCGGGATGTGAAAAACCCCCGGCTGTCATTCACCACTATGGGGGTCTTGTTGATCTGGAGAACAAAATCAAAGGCTTTCGCCAGCGTTTCATCGGACGTTTGCTGGCCACGGATAATCTCCACCAGCGGCATCTTGTCCACCGGTGAGAAAAAATGCAGCCCGATAAAGTTGGCGGGTCTGACGCTGGCCTCAGCCAGCCCGGAGATCGGTAACGTCGACGTATTGGACGCAAACACCGTAGATCCGGCAAGAGCGGCTTCGGCCTCACGTGTGACCGACGCCTTTAATGCACGGTCTTCAAACACCGCTTCAATCACCAGATCACAGCCTGCCAGATCATCGGCCGATATGGTGGTCTGTATCCGCTCCAACACCGATACTTTGTCAGCCTCGGTGACCTGTCTGCGTTTCAGTCGCTTGTCCAGCAGCCGGGCAGAATAGGCCTTGCCCTTTTCAGCCTGCTCAAGACTGACATCTTTCACCACCACATCAATGCCCCGCGAAGCACATGCCCAAGCGATACCGGCCCCCATCATCCCGGCTCCCAGAATCCCGACTTTCTTTACAGACTCTGTGCCAGTGATATCTGGTCGACTCCCTCCCGCCTTGATGGCATTTAGCTGGAACCAGAAAGTGCCCATCATGTTTTTAGATACCTGACCGGTCACCATCCGGGTAAACCAGCGGGACTCAATGCGGGTCGCGGTATGAAAATCCACCTGCGCACATTCCACGGCAGCGCTGAGAATCGCTTCCGGCGCTGGGTAGCAACCCTTGGTTTTTTCTTTCAACATGGCTGGCGAAATCGCCAGTTTTTGCGCCAACTTGGGCGTTAAAGGTGTTCCCCCCGGTATTCTGTAGCCTTTTACATCCCGGGGTTGAACAGACTTGGCATTCTTCCTGATCCAGACTTCCGCTTCTGACTGTAACTGTTCTTCTGTCTCCACCAGTGCATGGATCAGCCCCTGCTGCTGTGCGATTGCCGGACGCAGTTGTTTGCCTTCCATCAGCAACGGAAACGCGGCTTCCAACCCCAGCAATCGTACAGTACGCACTATGCCTCCCGCCCCGGGCAACAACCCCAGCGTGACTTCCGGTAACCCCAGACGAACACTGTCATCCGCCAGAGCAATCCGATGGTGACACATCAGACACAGTTCCCAGCCACCACCCAGTGCTGTTCCATTGATGACTGCAACGACCGGAACACCCAGTGTTTCCAGCCGACGCATGTCCGCCTTCATGGATTCAACACTGTGAAAGAACATTTCTCCCTGCTCAGCACCGATCTGGATAAGTGACTTCAGGTCTCCCCCCGCAAAAAAGGTTTTCTTTGCAGAACGCAGAATGACACCCGCCAGGGTGTCTTTCTCACCCTCCAGCCTGTCGACGACTTCATGGAAATCCTGCTGGAATGCCGCATCCATGATGTTGGTGGAGCCATCCGGACGATCCATGACCAGGTGAACGATTTGGTCGGAGGTTTTCTCGTAACGAATCGAAGTCATGCCTTGTCCCCTCTCAAACCCGCTCAATAATGGTTGCTATGCCCATACCGCCACCGACACAGAGGGTCGTCAGACCATATCGCTGCTGGCGTGCTTCCAGCTCATCCAGCAAGGTGCCGATCAGCATGGCGCCGGTCGCACCCAGCGGATGCTTCATGGAAATGGCACCACCGTTCATATTCACTTTTTCATCCGGAACGTCCAGCTCCTTCTGGAAACGGAGTACGACGGCCGCAAAAGCTTCATTAACCTCAAACAGATCAATGTCTTCGACAGACAGACCGGCAATCGCCAAGGCCTTGCGTGCGGCAGGCGCCGGGCCGGTCAGCATAATGGTAGGATCAGTGCCCACCAGCGCCGTAGCCACTACTCTGGCACGGGGCTTTATTCCCAGCGCTTTCCCCATTGATTCACTGCCAAGCAACAACAGAGCGGCCCCGTCAACAATGCCGGAAGAATTACCCGGGGTGTGGACATGTTGAATACGTTCAACGTGTGGATATTTCTCACGAGCCACGCCGTCAAACCCCATCGCGCCCATCATTTCAAACGAAGGTTTCAACCCGGTAAGACTCTCAACGGAACACGCCGGCCGAATCAGCTCATCCTCCGCCAGAATCGTTATCCCGTTGCGATCCTTTACAGGTATGAGCGAATGGGTGAACGCCTCCCGTTGCCAGGCAGCAGCCGCCTTCTGATGCGACGCCACGGCAAATTGATCCACCACCTCCCGGGAGAAGCCATCCAGCGTAGCAATCAAGTCAGCTCCGATGCCCTGCGGCATAAAGCCTGTGGACAGGTTGGTCTCGGGATCCATCGCCCAGGCACCGCCATCACTGCCC
The DNA here is from genome assembly GCA_002084115.1 of Oceanospirillales bacterium LUC14_002_19_P2. GTDB lineage: Bacteria > Pseudomonadota > Gammaproteobacteria > Pseudomonadales > Endozoicomonadaceae > Kistimonas. The sequence continues at coordinate 4,529 of MUIA01000452.1, forward strand.
ATGGGCACCCGGGACATGGATTCAACGCCCCCTGCCACCACCAGCTGTTCCCAGCCGGAACGGACTTTCATGGCTGCCAGATTCACGGCCTCAGCGCCTGAGGCACAGAAGCGATTGAGGGTGACCCCGGCTACATCGTCATGCCAACCGGCTGCCAAGGCCGCGGTCTTGGCAATATCCGCCCCCTGGTCACCCACCGGTGTGACACAACCGAGAACGATGTCATCCACCTTTTCGCTGTCGAAGCCGTTCCGTTCCCTGAGGGTATTGAGCAAATCTGCCAGCAGCGTCACTGGCTTGACCTCATGCAGTCGCCCGGAGGCCTTGCCACGCCCCCGGGGTGTTCGGATCGCATCGTAGATAAAGGCTTCAGTCATGACAGGTTCCATTGCGTGTTTCGGCATTTGCCACCCACACTAACGCAACCCGGGCACACCACAATGGCGGGTTCAGTCATATTGAGTGGCAAAAAATGACAATGATCGGTTTTATGACGCCATAAAAATCCCCGTTGCGGACGGTGCCGGAACGGGGATATTTGCTGTGATCAGTCGCTATAAAAGCCACTTAATGGCAGGTAGTGTCCGTCGGCATGGCGTCAAAAATGGCCTGAACGGCTTCTTCCTGGTTGGTTTGGTTGTCATCAATAGACAGCGGCAGCACCTCAGTATCCATGCAGGCAATTTCAGCCACTGAACGGGCGAATTCTTCCAGAACAACATCGATTTCTTCTTTGTAACGGCTCAGCTTGCCATCAAACTGGATGACAAATATCGGGTTGTTCTCGGAGTCAGGACGGTTGGTTTCATAGAGGCCGAGACGAAAGTGTTCATCATCACTCAGGTCGGCCAGGGCGAACGAACGTGAATCGACGCTGGACTTGAGATACTTCATCAGGTCGAGCGCATCATTGGCAGTAACGGCTCCCTCCCGTAAGCAGTCGGCTATAAAGTCCTGTGGTTCCTGGCTGGATTCCCGGAAACGGCTGATCAGTACTTCATAGCGCTCAAGCAGGTCATCTCCACAGTCATGCTGGTCACTCATGGCGGTCTCCCTCCGGCTCATGGCTGTTTTTTTATCGCTCATGACATCCTCCCCACTCGTCACTTCAATTTCAGTGTAACCCGACCGAAACGGTATGGAAAATGAAAAATCGGCCACGGCCAAACACGTCAAATGACGTATTTATACACAGGCAGGGGTTTCACACTGCTATATAAGGACAAACGCTATTCTGACCTAACGGTCAAATGGCGACATTATAAAAAAATGACGTGAAATAATGCCTAACCGGCCTCAAAGGCCACCTGTTTAGAGGCGCGCCAGGCGCCCGGCGTCAGGCCGGTCCATTTTTTGAATGCCCGGTGGAAGGTGCTGGGCTCGGCAAAACCGGTCAGGCTGGCAATCGCCGCCACCGGCAGCTCATTGCGGGATAAATGGAAGATGGCCCTGTCACAGCGTACAGCATCCAGAATGCTACGATAGCTGGCACCTTCGTCCTTTAATCGGCGCCGCAAGGTGGGCGGTGACAGATGCAGCCACCCGGCCATTGCATCAAATGCGGGAAATTCAGCAGGCTCAAGCCCGGATAACCGTTTTCGAATCAGGGCTGACACGCTGTCATCATGACGGTAGTGGCTCATCAGGTTAGCTGGCGCCTGAGCCAGGAAAGATTTCAGTGTCAGCGGCTGTTGCACGACTGGCGCAGCCAGGTAGCTTGATGAAAAAAATAATGTTGTCGCCCGTCGGTTAAACCGACAACGGCACGGAAATATCTGCAGGTACTCATCACGGTGTGCCGGCTCGTCAAAGGCAAAATCCACCTGCCGGAGCACGATATGACGATCAATCATCCAGCTTGACCAGCGCACCAGACTCACCAGCAATGTCTCGATCAAGAAACGGTCATCCAAACCCTCCGCCCGCTCATGCAGCAGTGTCAGAGCCACTTCATCCTCATCCTGATGCAATGACAATTCGATGCTATGCGTAACCAGACCCAGAAAGCGGATACAGCGCTCAAGCGCCTGTCCCAGTGTTTCGCAGGTCATACAGGCATGGCACATCATGGCAAAGGCGCCCACAGGGCAGAGCGTCTGAGATAATCCCAGGAATTCATCCCGCAGACTTTCTCGTATCAGCAGTATCAGCCGCGTGAATGCCTCACGCGGTACACGCAGGTTCTGATCATTCAGCACAGTCCTGGTAATACCGGCCTGATCCAGCAAGACTTCCCGATTCCCCCCTCTCGCATGCACTCCGGACAGCGCAGCGACAACAAAACAGCTACCAATACTTGCACGAGAATCACGGTTATACATCATAGCCATCATTCCTGAAGCCTTCTGATGGTTCCTGCCAGTAATGCTGCCGAAAATAGCAGACGAAAAACAGTCATTTTTACGAAATAACCAATAACTTTAAATCAGGCTGTCGTATTGCAGGGCATTTGAAAGAATAAAAAACGTTGGCTAAGTTACCCATTGTGGTTGGTAGCACCAATGTCCAATGATTTTCTCGAACATGCGTGCAGTCGTCAGCCTATGACGCTCTGTTAGAGCGCGCCGCCAAGCGAGGTAATGAGTCATATATTTCGTAGCCACGCC
>MUIA01000058.1 GCA_002084115.1 Oceanospirillales bacterium LUC14_002_19_P2
AAAAAATCGAATTGTGGAGTTCGGCAGAGGTCAATTTTTTGCTTTGTTGTCATTGGTCGTTACGGGCTATCTGCAGATGTGTGTATATTACCCGTTGATACTGGTTTCGCGACAGCCTCTTTAAGACTACGGATAGAACTGCTGGAAGACTCACCAGAGAAAGAGCGACTGCTCGCCACTCTGGAAGAGATGCAGGCCATGACAGAAGCCACACTCTCCTTTGCCAGGGAAGCAGCGAAGCAGGAAGACACTCGTCGTGTTGATATCAATGCCCTGACCGCCAGTATCTGTGATGACCTGGAAGAACTCGGGATGCCCGTCACCTTTAATGAAGGCCCGGATGCGTTGTTGTCCTGCCGCCCGGTCAGCCTGACACGGGCGATCCGTAACCTGATCGAGAATGCCGTCAAATACGGTGAGATGGCCGAGGTAACCCTGAACCATGACAACCAAGGCACCAGTCTAACCATCAGCGACAAAGGTCCCGGCATTCCAGAGGCGATGATGGACAAGGTCTTTGAACCGTTTTATCGCCTGGAAAGCTCACGTAATCGTGACACCGGCGGCATAGGTCTTGGTCTCGCGATCACCCGTACTATTATCCACAATCACGGTGGCACTATTCAGCTGAAAAACCTTAACCCGGGCCTTCAGGCCACCGTCTCGCTACCCGGAGAATAGGAAAAACAAACATCTTCAGACACAGGGAAAAACAGGGAAAAACAGGGAAAAACAGGGAAAAACAGGGACATTATGGGGTAGAGATAGCCAGCAATAGGTATTCCACCCGGTATCGTGTGCGATATCGCTTACCCCATAATCCACAGAAATTGTGGATAAACCTGTTGTTTACTTTCGAAATTCAACGTTGTCCCCCGATACCACAAGCCTACCTACAAACTGATCATCTTTTAAACACATCCGTTTTATATACCTGCAATACTGTTATAAACGACACATGCCAACTGTTCATTTCTGTTCAAACACGCGTATAACACTGCGTCACTCGTTTCACTGACTTCGATAAAAGAACAATCCCGCATAATAGCCAACCTTTACTCAGAGGATTGTTATATACTTGAATTTACTGCGCCTAAATTCGTACCATCATCCAAGACAAAACGCGGGTGTGGCACGACACCAACGTTTCAGGGAAAGGCAGTCAGGACCTGCAGGTATAAGGCCAGCTATCGCAGGCAACAGAAACACAATTGGGCAGTGACATGAGCAAACAAGAAGCCATCAAAGCGCCAAGCAAGTTGGACACCGCTCTCGATGCGATACGAGCCGTCAAGGATGTCGCCAGCCTTGTAAAAGAGCGTTCACTGCTGAATCGAGCCCCCAAGGGGGATGGCCATTCGGTCATGGTACTGCCTGGTTTTATGACCAGCGATCCCGCCACGGCATTCCTGCGCAAGCAACTCCGGAAATTTGGGTATAACGCCCAACCCTGAAAACTGGGCGTCAATCTCGGCCCGACTGGCAGTCGCGATATCGAAAATCTGCTCTCAGAACGGGTCAAGGAACTCTACCTCACATCCGGCCACCGCATCAGCCTTGTCGGCTGGAGCCTGGGCGGCGTTCTTGCCCGGGAAGTGGCTCGCAAACATCCGGAAATGATCCGCCAAGTCATCACGCTTGCCAGCCCAATCGGCGGCTCCATGGCAAACACCAGCCTATGGGACATCTATATCAAGATCTTCGGCCGCAACATGAGTCAGGAAGAGATCGAAGAACGGGTTGAGAAGGTCCGCCACCCGGTGCCTGGCGTTGCCTTTACCTCGATCTATACCAAGCAGGATGGCGTCGTTGCCTGGCAGATCGCCAAATTCGATGAGACCGAACTGTCCCAGAATATTGCGGTGGGCGCCAGCCACTTGGGCATTATCTTCAACCCCCGCGCCCTCTACGTTATGGCTGACCGACTCCCCATGCCAGACCATCAATGGAAACGCATGGATAAAGGCACCCTGCGCCTGCTGACCTGAAACGTCTGTATTATGTATAAATACTGGTAATGACAACAGCAGTTACTTATCATCCCTTCGCGTTCAGCGACAGCCAGCACCCCCGACAGCAGGACGTTGCTTTCCAGATCCCGCTGAAGCGTCCAAACCTTAATCCAGATCAGCGCAACCTTTGGATGATCCGGTACGCTTCAGACATAACAAGGTGCTTCTTACCGGGAACGACTGACCACCATGTACCAGATCTCACCACAAGATAATCTTTTCCTCCATATGGAGAGCAGCAATACCCCGATGCACGTGGGCCTGCTCTGCATTTATGATCAGAAAACCGCCAAAACCGGTCAAGTTCGCTTCAAGGAAATCATACGAACCTTCAAGGCGCGCCTGCATAAACTGACCCCATTGCGGCTACGGACGGTAAAGGTTCCTTTTAATCTGGATTATCCCTACTGGATTGAAGACCCGGACTTCGATATTGAGTATCACCTGCGCCACATTTCCCTGCCAAAACCCGGTGACTGGCGCTAACTGTGCATCCAGGTTGCACGCCTGCATGCACGACCACTGGATTTGAACCGCCCGCTCTGGGAAGCCACCGTCATAGAGGGGCTGGACAATATTGAAGGATTGCCCAAAGGCTGTTTTGCCATCCTGACCAAGGTCCACCGCGCCATATTGGACCGCGAAATCGGCGGTCAGCTACTGGCAGCACTGCACGACCTTGACAGCGGTGCCCTAACACAGCTGCCGGATCGCCCGCTCACTGTCGAACGAGTGCCTACCAGTGTTGAATTACTCAGCCGTGCTGCCATCAACCGAGTCAAGATACTGGGCAGTTACGCGCATGTCGCACAACGATATGCACTTCCGGTCACCAAGGGCCTGTTAAAAAACTGCATGGCCCGAAAGTCCTGCATCCGCTACGCACCACGCACTCGATTTAATGAGCGGGTTTCGTTTCACCGCTCGTTTGATGGTATAAGCTTCCCCCTGGATTCCATTAAGGCCATTCGTGATGCTCGTCCGCAAACCCGCTTTAATGACGTGATCATTGCAATTATCGCCGGCGGTTTGCGAACCTACCTCCGCGCAAAAGGCGAGTTACCGGATGAGTCGCTGCGTGCCGTCTTCCCGGTACCGGATCGCCCCTCCAAAACCAATGAAAAACGGGTGCACCATTTTTCCTATATATTTCCCCGGCTGTTCACCGAGATCACTGATCCCCTTGAACGCCTTGAGCGTATTGCCGCTCATATGGATCGGGCCCGCAACCAGTCAACCTGGCTGGACTGGCAGATCGCCGACGATGCCGCCAAACTGTTTCCGAACACACTGGCGGATATGTCATTGAAGGCAGCAGTCACCTATCAGACAACCCGGCATGCGCACCCACTGTTCAATACCTTTATCAGTAGTGTGGCGGGGCCTCACATACCGCTATATCACGTGGGTGCACGAATGGTGGCCAGTTATGGTCTGGATATGATTTACAACACGGTTGGCCTTGCCCACACAGCTTTCAGTTACAACGGCAATATTGCCATTTCTGTCACCGCCTGCCGGAACATGATGCCGGATCCTGCGTTTTATATGGAATGTCTGCAGCAGTCGTTCGAGAAATTACAACATGCAGTAATGTCTGCAGAGCCTGTTGAGGAAGGTGCGTAGAGCGGACAAAAAGCCGGCTATTTAGCCGGCTTAAAAAAATCAGGACGCTTTCTTGGTTGCTGCAGTAGTGCGAGCTGGAGCCTTGGTCTTCTTTTCAGCCGCGGCCAACGCCTTAACCGCCTTGCTCAGCTCTTCAATCTGATGAGAGAGATCCTGAACGTCGTCATTTTTTTCCAGACGTACAATCTCTTTCAGCTTGGCAATGGTTTCATTGATTTTTTCTTGAGCCTTGCCTTTCAGCTCATCAACCTTGTCACTGGCGCGATCACGAACGTCTTCGCCGTCTTCTACCAGTTCTTCAAACAATTTTTTGCCTTCCTGGCCCAGCTTTTCATAACGGGCATACGCTCCAAGGCCCGCAAGCCAGATTTTCTCATACATAATCATTACTCCCCTGTATCATTTTAAATTACTGCCTGTACTGCGCTTCGAATTATATAGACTGCTATCACACACGTAAACATATGTAATCTTTGTATTCAGTAAGAAAAAAAGTGCTATTGAAATGACATTAAAGGAATCTCGTCTATATAATAAGCCTGAAAAAATAACCTGTTAATCCTGACCAAAAGAACAGACTTCACAATGAAAGTAACTGCAAGACACCAATACACCGCATCCGTCGAAGACATTTACGCTTTCTTTGCTTCCGAAACAACGGTAAACGACAAATACGAAGCACTAGGATCCAGAAAATTCCGTATCAAGGATCTCACTACAGGCCCCGATACCCTGACCATTGACAGCCGTCGCGAAGTCCCCGTTGGCGATGAAATCCCTGCGATGCTGAAAAAGTTCGCCGGCGAGTGGAACCGTGTCCGCCAGCGTGAAAACTGGAACAAGAACAGTGACGGCAGCTATTCCTGCAAATTGCGCATCGATATCGATGGCGTTCCGGTCAAAATCAACGGTGACATGACGTTGCAACCAGAAGAAAACGGCTGCGTTAATATTGTTGATATTGAAATCAACAGCAGTGTGCCACTGGTTGGAAAAGCACTAGCGGAATTCGTTGGTCAAAATACTGAACAGCAAATGGAAAGTGAATATCAGTATATTCGCAGCACATCCGAAAAATAAAATCAAAACGAACCCATTGAATACCGAAACACGGTATTCAATGGTACAAAAACAGCCAAATCAAATGTAACAACTGGCTGTTCTCAGCACATAAAGAAAGAGGGCTATGACAGCCCTCTTTTATTTTTTACGATTCTTTGACCTTGGGGGGTTCTTTCTCCGTAACGGACTCAGTTTGTTTTTCTGCTACCGAAGACGTTGTTGCAGATTTTTTACGCACTGTTTTACGCGCAGTGGTTTTCTTTTCTGCAACCGGCTTGGTGGTAGCGGCTTTTTCTGAACGCGCAGTCGTTGCTTTTGCTTCCGTAGCCGCAGGCTTGACAACCTTCGTGTCGGAATCTGCAACTTTCTTGTCGGATGCCTTTTTGATTGGCGTGACCACGTTCGTTTTTTTGGTCTCTCCCAGCAGCGCTTTCTGCATTTCCTTGAAGGAATAGCGCAGGCAATCCGCATAGAAGGCCGGATCCGGCATCATGTTACGACAGCACGTCACACTGATGGTGATATTGCCATTGTAGCTGAAGAGGATATGGAACAAGCTCATGGTGTCATAACAGATACCGCTACCATAAAAGCTGACCAGCTTGGCGCCAGCATGGTACAGCGGCAGCTGGGGACCGGGTACGTTAGTGATCACGGTATTGAACAACGGCTTCACATAATTGGTCACGTTGTACTTCACCAGTGAAAGCATGATCAGGTTAGTCACTGTCGTCGGCAACAGAGCCGCAGACTCCAGCGCCTGGCCACCATCAAACTGTTCATTGGCATCCTTACCGGCAGCTGTCGCCTTGTTGATCGCCTTCAAACGCTCCACGGTATCTTCAATGTCGGTATAGATCTTCGGGAACATGAACGAGATCTGGTTACCCTGCTGATTCTGCTTCGCATCAGGGCGTACCGAGATCGGCAGCATGCCAGTCATGGATTCTTCCGGCAACTCCCCCTTGCTCTTGAGGTAACGACGCAGGGCACCCGCTACGATATTCACCATCACATCATTCAGGGTGATATCCGGCAGTGCATTTTTGACCTTTTTGATCTCGGACAGATCAAACGACACCGCTTCAAACACACGGTGTGAACTGACACGATCATTAAACCGGGTCTTGGGCGCACTGAACAGGTTGCAGCTCTGACCAGTCAGTTTCTTTTTAACGACGTTGGTCGCAGCTGGCAATGCATAACGCCCAAGCACCTTACCCTTGTTCATCACATTACGAACACTGTTGAAAGCCGCACGGCTCAACAATTCAACCCCGGTCGGTACGCGATCTACAATCCAGGGCTTGTCAGGCAGGTTGATCTTGCTGTTAGGGCCAAGATCATGCATCGCCGCCATCAACTGTGCACCAAAAACGCCATCGACCAGCGCATGATGCACCTTACTGACAATCGCAAAGCTGCCTTCAGGCAGGCCAGGAATATTGTCCAGCCCTTCAATCACGTAGATTTCCCAGGGCGGACGTCCCATATCCAGAGGGCGGGCATGCAGGCGCGCAACCTGGATGCACAACTGACGCCAGTCACCGGGCTGCGGCAGGGCAATATGACGCAGGTGGAATTCAATGTCGAAATCCGGGTCAGAGATCCAGTACGGATAATCCAGTCCCATCGGAACATCAACCATGCGTGAACGCAGTGCAGGCACTTTTGGCAGACGGCTTTCGAAATAGCGAATGATATCCTTGAAACCGAGTTTTTCACCCGGAACGGTGGACTGATCATAAATTCCCAGAGAACCGACATGCATCGGTGTACTGCCTGTTTCCAGGTTAAGGAATGCGGTATCAAGTGCGGATAGCTGCTCCATAGGCTCCTGCCTTGTGCGACGCTGGTGACTTCCTGCTACCTGTCGCGTGTTTATTGACGGATGAAAAAATTGGTTTGCAATTTTCATGTCAAAAAAAACAGGCGTCAACCGAAACCGCGACACTTGTCACAGAATAAACACTGAGATGCATGGATTAACGGAAAACAGACTGGACACACAGATTCCATACACACCACTGACAAACATCGGTACACTAGGCATTCAGGAGCATTAATGTAGTGCAATGTTTGATGCTCAGCTGTCACGAAGGGTTAATACAACCGTCACCGTCAGCCCATAAAAATAATAAAACACAATAAAAATCAGACAGGACATTTCATGAACCGCCTATTCACCTCCGCCTCGATGACCGGACTGTTGCTTTGCGCCACAGCCGACGTTAATGCCTTTACCAAACCAACTCATAAACGGATTGTCATTGATGCCGTCAACTACATGGCCACCAATCCGGATACAACGGCTTATACCAATCGCCTTTTCTAACTACTGCATAAGTGCCCACTGGCGAGAGCATAAACTGAACAACCGTCCAGCCTCGCTACACAGTTTATTCCAGGCATTGCAGCAACAATCCACAATATC
>MUIA01000427.1 GCA_002084115.1 Oceanospirillales bacterium LUC14_002_19_P2
ACCCTCTCCCTGAAACTGAAGGTCAATCATTTTCAGCTCAGGGCGAAGATTTACATGACCGCTCTGCGGGCATCATTCGAGCAGCTAAGGTTATTCGTTACTGCGTAACTTGAGTTAATCAGAATATGTTCACACAGATATCCACAGATGGTGTGGGTATCTGTGTGACCGTTGTTATTGGCTTTTCAGTGTACTGCTGAGAATCACAAACTTTGAGTCGCTGGCGACCAACCGGTAACCACCAAACAGTTGTTTGAGGCGCGTGTGGTAGTTCAGGTGTCGGTTGCCGACAATACGCAGTTCACCACCGGGTCTGAGCACATGGTGGGCCTGTTTGAACATGCGGCGTGCAATATGGTCGCCAATGGTTTCCCCCTGGTGAAAGGGGGGTTGCACAGTACCAGATCGGCGCTGTTGGCAGGAAAGCCAGTCAGGCAGTCATTGGCGATAAAGCGACCTTTGTCCTCTTGCAATTGGTTGGCTTTCCAGCTTTCCCGTGCGGACTGGACGGCCATGTAAGATTCATCCACAAAGGTTACCGTGCTGCCCGGATGCTGGCTGGCTGCCGTCAGTCCGAGAATCCCATTGCCGCAGCTCAGGTCCACGATCATACCGTAGTGTCTGTCACCCATCAGATGTTCAAGGAAGAACCGGGTGCCAATATCCAGTTTTTCCCTGGAGAACACGTTGGCATGGTTTATCGTGATCAGGTTGCTAGGCATGGAAAGACGGAATTTGCCGGTGAAAGGCTTGGGTCGAATGTCACAAACGCAAGGCGTGCTTTTTTGCGAGCCAGCGAGGTTCGTGTAGGGCCGAGTGTTTTTTCCAGCAACGACAGTGTTGAGGTGTGGATGTATTTTGCCATGCCTGCCGCAATAATCTGCGTGCCCTCATGGACATGTGGACGTAGTCGCAGCAACTGCTCTTCGAGCCAGCTGAGGTTTTTCGGGAGCCGTATCAGCACCCGATCAAAAGTACCCTCCAGGGGCTCCGTACTGGCCAGGCACTGGAAGCTGTCTGTAGCGATGCCATTGTGCTCGGCATTGTGTATCGCACTCTGGTGTGCAAGCCATGAATCGCTGTAAAGTACCGGGTTATACGTTGCGAGATTCAGGGTTAATGCACCGAAACTGTCGTTGAGGATCAGAACCCGGCCGGAAACGCCGGTTTCCCCGAGGTGTTCCAACAGGTATTCATCGGCGGCATCCCAGGCCCGCAGGGTTTCCCGGTTTCTCAGGGGAAGGCGTTGCAGGGTGAGTGACTGGAACGGGGTATTTAACTGCTGCATCTTAAGTGGACATGAATCCGTATCATTACAGACGGAACCAGCCGTACGACGGTACGTTTTACGACTGAATGAGACTGTTATTCTCTGGCGCCGAATGCGCGTTATGAGAAAAGGCCGCATTTTACCTTCAGGAGAGGCTGAATGAACAATAGAACCTATGATTTTGACCTGTTTGTCATCGGAGCGGGCTCCGGCGGTGTCAGGGCAAGTCGGATGGCGGCGGCAGAAGGGGCGAAAGTGGCCGTGGCCGAAGGGCGTTTCCTGGGGGGCACCTGTGTGAACGTGGGCTGTGTGCCGAAGAAATTGTTTGTCTATGGTGCCCATTACCATGAAGACTTTGAGGACGCCAAAGGGTATGGCTGGACCGTTGATGGTGTCAGCTTTGACTGGCCAACACTCCGGGACAATAAAACCCGGGAAATTGAGCGCCTCAACGGTATTTATGAGAACCTGCTTAAAAACGCAGGCGTTGAATTGATTGCCGGTTATGCCGCGCTGGTCGATCAGCACACCATCGCTGTCGGTGACAAGCGCTACACTGCTGAGCGTATTCTGGTCGCACCCGGTTCAAAAGCTTTTGTTCCCGACTTCCCAGGTTCAGAACACGCGATCACTTCCGATGAAGCCTTTTATCTGGAGACGTTCCCCAAGAAGGTCATCGTGGTCGGTGGTGGCTACATTGCCGTTGAATTTGCCGGTATCTTTGCTGGCCTTGGTGCAGAGACAGTGCTGTCTTATCGCCGCGACCTTTTCTTGCGTGGCTTTGACGGGGATGTACGGGAAACCCTGCGTGATGAAATGCTGAAAAAGCAGATCAACCTGAAATTCAACAGCACAATCAGCCAGATTGAGAAACTGGCTGACGGACAGCTGCAGGTTACCTGGCAGGATGGCACGACAGAAACTGCTGATACGGTCATGTACGCTACCGGCCGTGTGCCCAACACCAAGGGACTGGGGCTGGAGCAGGCCGGTGTGGCACTGACGGACAATGGCACCATCAAGGTGGATGATAATTTCCAGACATCGGTGCCTAATATTTATGCGTTGGGTGATGTCATCGACCGTTTCCAGTTAACCCCTGTCGCATTGGCAGAGGCGATGGCGCTGGTGCGTCACCTGTACAAGGGGCAGCCGGTGGTGATGGATTACGCCAATATTGCCACTGCGGTATTCAGTCAGCCGAACATTGGCACCGTTGGCCTGACCGAAGAACAGGCTCGGGATCAGTACAGTAATGTCGTGATCTTTAAAACGGGCTTCCGTCACATGAAACACACCCTGAGTGGACGTGATGAGCGTGTGTTCATGAAGCTGGTAGTGGATGGTGACAGTGATCGTGTACTGGGTTGCCACATGGTGGGGCCAGATGCTGGGGAGATTACCCAAGGGCTGGCAATTGCCCTGAAGGCTGGTGCCACCAAAGCGATCTTTGACCAGACCATCGGCATTCACCCGACAGCGGCTGAAGAGTTCGTGACCATGCGAACGCCCGCCTGAGTCTAGCCTGAAACGAACAACGGGCAGCCAGTTCCTTCTGGCTGCCCGTTGTTGTATCTATCACTGTTGCTTATTTTTAGGCACTGTTTTGATCTGTGTGCGCAGGGCGCGCATTTCATCAGCAATCTGGCGGCACTGGTGATTTACCAACGCCATTCTGTCTTCCAGCTCTGCCATGCTCGCGGCCATCCGGGCCAGATTGGAACGCAAGCTCGACAGCTTTTCCAGCTGCTCAGCATCAATCATCATGGGTAATTTCCCTCTACCTGTTTGTCTTCCGTGACGTTTCGGCATTTATCAAAGGATGTTTAGAGTCTAGAACAGGTTTGAACTACTACACGGGTAGAAAACTCAACAAATAAAGGCGTTATCGGGTGCTGTCGGACTATGGCGGGGGCATGGGGCCATATGGCTAAGTTACCCCTTGTGGTTGGTAGCACCAATGTCCAATGATTTTCTCGAACATGCGTGCAGTCGTCAGCCTATGACGCTCTGTTAGAGCGCGCCGCCAAGCGAGGTAATGAGTCA
>MUIA01000148.1 GCA_002084115.1 Oceanospirillales bacterium LUC14_002_19_P2
GGGGCGAATAATGGTCGCGCACAGCCATCAGCCATCAGCCATCAGCCATCAGCCATCAGCCATCAGCCATCAGCCATCAGCCATCAGCCAAATGGTTGGGTATAATTCCTTTTTTTGTCCAGTGCTCGTCAATTTGCTGGGTGAAGTCACATCTGACCAGTTTGGCCCTGCGTTTTAACCAATCCCCCTGATCCTGTCGAAGATATAACCCTTCCAGCCTTGTTGTTCCATAGCGTGAGGGGGACTTCAACAGTTCCATTAGTTGAGGCATCGAAAAACAGCCAGTAGCCAGGGGCATAATCGGTGTTATCTCCAGCAAGGCGAACAACTCATTACGCCTTGGCACTGAGTAAAAATGGCCAGCCTCACGGTCATAAATATCGAACCCAACAAACCAGTCCGGCAGAGATCGGTACGCAAGGGAGTGACAGGCGTAGCACCATTCGCCGAACAGAATCAGGTCTTTTCCCAGCAGGCTGATGAATGCCTGTTCGTAGCGTGTCACCCATCGCCATAAGTGTTTGAATTGACCGCCAGCATCCCGCTCAATCCAGGCTCCCCGATTTTGCGCCCTGAGCTTCCCGTCACCCCCTACAGAAAACCCGACATTGGCACCATCGATTTTTTCTTCGACTGTCAGCTTTGCCTGAAACAATTCATCAACCTCGGGGGCTGACAACATCTTATCCCCTCTGGGTTCACCGGAGCCCAACCACTCAATATGCGGCGTATGGGGAAACCGGAAAAAGTCATCGGTCATGGTGTGCTTTCCATTTTTTTCGTGACCATTCTTCTATCAACTGATCAACTTCTACTCCGGCTTCTTCGAGTTTCGTTTGCCAGTCATACCAGTCGGTATCGCAGGCGTTAACAATGGTACAGTCCATCCTTTCATCACTAGCGCTAAGGCAGGCAGCTATCATTTTTCTGTCGGCAAGGTCTTGAACTACATCTTTCAGAGGCTCGGGGATCACCGCTACTTTATCAGGATTTGCCGGATCAACCTCCCATTCAAGCCCAACAAAATCTATTTCATTTCTATCGAACTTGGTGCGGCGAACCATCAGACCATAATCTTGTTCAGTGAGCTTTTTTTCATACTCGCCAAAAATCTCATAGTCATCGTCCGACACCATACGACCGCCATTAAGTTCAAAGTCCATCAACCATTCCAGCACCTTTTCGGCTTCACCCACATCTTCCACCGGGTGCCTGTCTGATGAAAACGGCGAATCAGGGTGTTCGCCACTGGCAACAATCAAAACATTGGTATCAACTACATGTCGACTCATGAAAGCTTACGCTCCTCTTTCATCCGGAGCATGGTCTGTTTTGCCTGTTCCCGTACTTCTCCTGTGGCATCGCCAAAGAAGTTTTTCGGCCAGTAGGATAATCTGCCAAAATCATCCATGGTTAATGTCTTCAGAACCGCATCAGACTTCTGACGCTCAACAAAATACAGGGCGCACTGTTGTTCCGGGCTGGCTTTCTTTTTGGCTACCAATGTCTGCATACGGCGGAACAAATGTTCTGAATGGGTTTCTACAATAAACTGAACATGGCGTTTTTTACTGACCTCAAGAAACAGTTCCGCCAATAACGATTGGGCCTGAGGGTGCAAGTGGATTTCGGGCTCCTCAAGGATAATGGTGGAATACTTTGGTGCAAAGAAAGCCAGCACGAGTACAGGCAATACTTGAGAGATACCTATCCCCACATCCCTGAGATTGGCTACCACGCCATCCCTGTGAATCAACACGCTGTAATGACCGGCACTACGCTGTTTGACCTCCAGCTTTTCAGCGATTTTCATTTTTTTCAGCCAGCGGGAAACAGAACCGACAAGATCATCGCCGTTTTTTTTGCCGGTCTGGGCACTGGCTAACAGCGCAGGAATCGCATTACTACCATCGTCACCAATAATGCCTGGGCGGGTACGGTTCCAGATATAGGTTCGTTTAGGCTTGTTTCTTAGTGGCCCAAGATAGGCTATCGATTCCAGCTCACGCCGGAGTTGCAGGCTTAGGTCCTGTACCGTTTTACCCTGCTCACCCAATGCTGCGATGGCGTCAGCAGAAAAAGCAATACTTCGCTCTGGCGCATAGGAACGTGCCTTCAGGCTGGTACGGGTTTCTCCTGGAAGGTAAAGGCCAAAAGCACTTCGCTCGGTACGGGCAACACGAAACCAGTGCTCACCGTCTTCACTCAGTTTCATACTGTCAATGACCGGACTTTTTTTGGAGTCCTGAGCGTATTCCACCGAAAAATAGCAATGGTCTTCGTTATGATCGGCATCCAGTTCAATACTGACTTTACGCTTATCAGGATCTCTGGTCAGCAAGTCTTCAAATGAACCCATATCCACATAGTCATTCACTTCGTCCCCCCCGAGATTGAGATGAACGGTACGATCCGGTGAGGCTGCCGTTTGTTTCATCAACAACAGGCTTTGCAGCAGGCTGGACTTACCAGTGGAGTTTTCGCCCAGCAGCAAAGTGACCGGTTTAAGCTGAATATCACCCGACTCCCGCCAGGCCTTAAAGTTAGATAGTTTTAATCGGGTTAGCATAGTGTATTCCTTTAGCTGACCAGCAAGCGTTGCTGATGAGTGTGCTCTACTTGTTCCAATGTCAGCCGTTTAGACTTGTTGCCCCAGAGCAAAGGGGCATGATCCGGTTCATGTATTGTTATTGATTCGGCGCTGGTTTCCTTTCATCCACAACACTTCTTGAACTTCTTACCGCTGCCGCAGGGGCATGGATCATTGCGGCCTACCTTGACCTCTTCCCGGGTAAATGGCACGTTGGCACTTTCGTGAAAAAGCTGCCTGTGTGCATTACTGATCACTTCGTTCTGCAAAGCCCGTTGTTCGGCTCTTACGGAAAGACTTGCCGATATTTCATCCAGCATGCCGTCAAAGTCAAAAACTCGGTTCATCCCCCAGCTTTCAAGCTCCTTATCAGCTTCCCGTATATAACCAAACTCCTCAATCAGCTGCTTACGATTTGAACTGAGCGATTGCTCCGGCATTTCTTTGCAATAGGTTTTAGCCCGTTCCAAAGTACGACCATTGACCTCATCCCCTAAAAAGCCCGTTTCACAGGCGTCCCGAATGTCATCCATCATTTCCTGCGGATGAATGTCCAGACATTGGTCATACAGGGTCATCCAGAGGGGAAGAATATCAGTCTCCAGGTGTTCTGATTTGAACTCCCGGAACAGGCCAGACAAAAAGGCGGTCAGGTCACTGCGCTCCATATCCCCTTCAATGTAACAGATTTTCAAGGCTTCCAATGCCCGGCAGCGAAAATCGATCTCCAGCGTTTTGTCAGTAACGATAGCTTGTAGCTTGCCAATGTCGGTAGCCATAACAGAGGCCAGTATTCTTGCCACGGCCTCTTCGGGCAAAGCGCAAATCAGCTCTTCATAACCAGCGTCCGTGTCCCAGTCTTTCGGATCAAAAGTGGTAACAATATCCATTAATATAGGAAATACTGCCGTCTCACGGAATTGCGCCAGTACCGTAAGTGCCACCAAATGAAGGCAGTTACCTTCTTCTTCGCTATAGCCTTCAGCGTCTTCGGCAAAATCCTTTAACGCGTCCAGCAGCAACGGGGTCATTTCTTGCTGATGGACGATAACCTGCCGGATGGCTTCAGCCGGAAAAGCGTTGGGTTCAAGGTTTGAGAAAGGCTTGAGTAGCGGGTGATCGGCAAACACAACAGTACTCCTGTTTCAGAATGTTAGATTAATGATTGTTCAACCATAGCATCGGCCAGATGCAGGCAGGTTTGCTGCTGGTGTTGCAGGTGGGTTTTGATTTGGTCGCAGAGGGTCATTAGTTGGTCGACTTTCTTTTCAATGTTCAGGGCTTCGGTCTTGGGGGGTAATGGAATTAGTGTGCTGGCGAGTCTATTGAGAGCCATCTTTTGAACTCCGACTTGCTTTGTCTTATCAATGAATTGATTTTGACAGAAATCACTATCGAGACATTTATACAGAAAGCTATTTGATAGTTCTGCCGAGGGCGTTAACCTTGCAGCATTTTCGGTAAGGTTCATTTGGTCGAACTTATCTGGAACAAGTCCGCACTTACCAATGGTACCAACGATGGTCATGTAAATATCATCTTTGGTAATGATGTATTGACTAATTTTTTGCCGCATTTGAGAATCTATGTAGTGAATATCAGAATCATCAATGGTTCCGCCCTTCATATCAGCAACACGAATATAAATATACGGAGTCGGCTCACGAAGCAACTTGTAACCGTTAGACACCCTTTTCCCGCCTCTGATTGTCACCAGCTCAGCTAATCGGCACCATTCCCACCCATCCGGCAGCTCAAACGGCTTCTCATCTTCACCAATCGGCGGCAACGCCTTCTGCTTTTTAATTTTGCCTTCTTTGACCAGTTGGGCTTTTTCGGTAGCGATGCGTTCCAGCAGTTTGGCGGCTGGTTCGTCGTTGGGGTCTTGGGGTACCAGCTTGCCCATCACGGCCAGTTGCAGGATGGTCTGCTTGAGCTGGTCGATGCTCGCTTCGGTGGTGAACAGGGTGGTGAAGTGGCTGGCGATGCGCTGCCAGTTATGCTCCAGTTCTTCCGCATTGGCGCTGCTGGTGAGGGTTGCCAGCAGGTTTTCTACCAGTGTCGTATGGGCGGACAGGCTGGCTTCGGTCTGCTGTTCAATCTGGTCGCACAAGGCCATCAGTTCATCGACTTTGGCGACGATGCGGTGTTGTTCCTGAAGAGGTGGAATTGGCAGAACCAACTTTTCCATACGCTCTTTGGTCATATGAATCATTGCTATGCCGCTTCCTGAAGCCTTTATATGCTCAGTGATTGCAAGCAGGTAGTTGTATAAATACTGCTTACTCAATGAAGGCTCATCGAACAGGTCAAGTTTCCATATATGGTAATGATAAATGGCTTTACCACTATTCCATATAAATGGCCCAAAGGAAGCAGACCAGGCATAAATCAAATCGCCATTATCAATGTATTTCTCCGGCTCTAGTTCAAGGTTCGAGTAGTACCACTCATTAGAGGTAAACAGGTTGCCTACACGCAACAAAGGGGTACCTTCTTGCAACATTTCATGTTTTTTATATGCCCGACCATTAAGAACATTAATAACATCGCCAAGCCTCACATACCCCCAACCAGAAGGAAGTTCAGCCGGTATTTCATCCTCACCAATCGGCGGCAGCGGCTTCTGCTTTTTGATTTTGCCTTCTTTGACCAGCCAGGCTTTTTCGGCGGCGATGCTTTCCAGCAGCTTAGAAGCAGGCTCATCCTCCGGATTCTGCGGAACCAGCTTGCCGCGGACCGCCAGCTCCAGAATCAGCTCACGGAGTTTTTTGATGCCGTAAAGATCAATCTTTTTGCTGGAGCCACGGCCAGAAGCTGACTTGTTCTGTACCGCCAACGCGAGCGTTGAAAGATTATTGGTCAACAATTGTTCAGCAGCAGACATCAGGCTTCTTCCTGATGCTTGTTCATTAGCGCATCGCCCAAAATGTTCTGCAATTGCCCAAGCAGCCCATCCAATTCCTTCTGCTGTTGCTGATAACTGGCCAGCAGTTCGTCCGGATCATGGCTGACGGTTTCACCGACATGGGGATTCTTGATATCCAGGTTGAAGTTACGGGCGATGACCTCATCAATGCCGACCTTCCATGCCTGCTCGTTCTCTACCCGAGCGGCAAAGCCGTCTGTCTCATTACCCCACCAATCGTTCTCCTGCTGGAACTCTTCAAACTTCATGGGTCGGGTCTTGCTGTAGTTCTTCACACCTTCCGGATAGGGGTGCTCGTAGAACCAGATATCTTTGGTGGGCTGGCCTTTGGTGAAGAACAGGATGTTGGTCTTGATGCCGGTGTAGGGGTTAAAGACGCCATTGGGCAAGCGCACGATGGTGTGCAGGTTGCACTCTTCGGTCAGCAGCTTTTTAATCTTGGTTTTGACGCCTTCGCCAAACAGGGTGCCATCGGGCAGCACCACTGCCGCACGTCCACCGTCTTTCAGTATCTCGATGATCAGCTGTAAGAACAGGTCGGCGGTTTCACGGGTTTGAAGCTCGGCAGGGAAGTTTTTCTCAATGCCGTCTTCCTCGGTGCCGCCGAACGGGGGATTGGTGACAATTACATCCACCTGATCATCCCAACTGGAGAGCGGTTTATTAAGAGTGTTGCCGTGCTTGATCTGTACCGGCACCTCGATGCCGTGGAGCAGCATATTGGTGGTACAGAGCAGGTGAGGAAGCTGCTTTTTCTCTACGCCGTGAATCTGCTTTTGCAGGGTCTGGTGGTCGGCAGCGGTTTTGACCTGGTCTTTCAGATGATCCACTGAACAGGCCAGAAAGCCACCGGTACCACAGGCCGGGTCCATGATACTTTCACCCAGCTGCGGGTTGATGCGGTTGACCATAAAGCCGGTGACGGCACGGGGCGTATAAAACTCACCGGCATTACCGGCGCTTTGCAGGTCCCGCAGAATCTGTTCGTAGATATCACCGAACAGGTGTCGTTCCCTGGAGTCGGTAAAGTCGATCTCGTTCAGCTTGTTGATCACCTGGCGCAGCAGCGTGCCGTTCTTCATGTAGTTGAAAGCATCGCTGAAGGCTTCTTTCACGACAAAACCCCGTGGGTTTTTATCCACAGGGGCCGTCAGGTGTTTCAGCTCCGGAAACAGGTCGTTGTTGATGAAGCCCAGCAGTTCATCGCCGGTCTTACCCTGCTTGTCCGCCGCCCAGTTGCGCCAGAGGTACTCTTCGGGGATCGGTGAACGGTAATTGTCCAGTTCGAACTCCAGCTCCTCTTCCTGGGCATCGAAGACCTTGAGGAACAGCAGCCAGGAAATCTGACCGAGACGCTGGGCGTCGCCATCGACACCGGCGTCTTTACGCATGATGCCCTGAATGGATTTGATAACGGAACTGATGGACATGGGATTCTCTAAATCGGTTCAAAGAGGGTTGGCCACAGCGACACAGGTTCTGGAGAAAGCCTATCCTTCTCTCCCGGTGTCACCGTGACAAAAAACAGTATTACGC
>MUIA01000378.1 GCA_002084115.1 Oceanospirillales bacterium LUC14_002_19_P2
CGAGGATATTGTGGATTGTTGCTGCAATGCCTGGAATAAACTGTGTAGCGAGGCTGGACGGTTGTTCAGTTTATGCTCTCGCCAGTGGGCACTTATGCAGTAGTTAGAAAAGTCGATTGGTATTACATGTTTGGCAGTGGTCCGGAATGCTGGTATGAGGTGGGTACACGAACCGTCGAACCTGCGGGGGCAGACGAAGATAAGTATGTCTGTTTTGACTACGGAAAGGTTGAAACGCCGATAGGCTTATTAAGTATTATGGGGCATGAGAGTACCCGTTGTGATGGCAGGAAATGGCGTTATTGAGTGAGTCTGGGAATACTGTCCGGTTCAATAGCGTGGGGGACTTCCAGTCTTTTGGAGAATGGTGCAAGTCCCTTTGCCATGAAACCGTCATAGTGGGTAATGTTTGTCATGGTTTAATGACACGGATTTCCTTCACATCAATTTCCGGGGTTTCCATAACGCCGGCATCCACTTCCCCCTGAATTTCTATCACACTCTTTTCGTTGATATTTTGTGCGGGCATCAGCCGGTCATCAATCTCGACGGGAATCTCGCCGGTACCGTCACTAAATATGTAGGTTTCGTGTTTCTTTTTTTGCAGCAGCTTGCCTTCAAGCACCACATACATGTCATCTTTGGGTGCTTTGTTGATGGCAGCAACACTGGTCGGCTCTCCGCCCGCGCCGGGACCTGTGTAGTCGGCAAGGGTGAAGCTGGACAGGCTGATAGCCCCTGCAACCAGCAGGGACTGGGTGATGCTTTTCATGGTGATTCTCCAACGGCATAAAGGCGCTGGAGACAGCCTCGGTCAGTTTTTGAGGTTGGTCATCCTGGGCGCCGCAGCAATATCTCCATAGGGCAGCGTGAAGTTTGTATGAGCTGCGAATATCAGGTGTTGTGCTGCTGCTCACGTTCTTTCAGGATTTGCCAGTGCCGGTAGAGGCCATCAGCCTCCAGAAAATCAGGCATATCAATACTGTAGAGAGAGGTCTGCGGGATCAGCTGGAGTGTCTGCCAGCCACCTTCAGTGGGCAACGCAAATCCATTGTTCAGGATAAAGCAGTCGATGACTGCCGCAGTCAGCCGGTCCATTGATTCCACATTCATGTCACTCTCCTCTCAGTCAGTTATTACTGTATTGGAGCGCCCGGAACCGCGAAGGTTCCGGAAGGTGACCATTTAGTTGGAGGCAATGCGTCAATGAGTGAGATTAGGCCTCTCGACGGCGTGAGATGGAAGTAACCCCGCGAATTGTACGTAGTCGCTTGATCACCAGGGCGAGGTGTACCCGGTCTTTCACCTTGATCAGAAGCTGTGCCTGGCTCAGACGGGCGTCTTTTTCTTCGACACTGATCTTCTCAATACTGGCTTCTGCGGCGGTTACCGTGGTGGCGAGCGAGGCAATCATGCCCTGCAGCTGCTCGAAGGCGACTTCCAGATCCACATAGAATTCACCGTGGACATTTTTGTCCCAGTCTACTTCCAGTACCTTTTCAGGATTATGGCGAATTTCTGTGATATTCCTGCAGGACTCGGTGTGAATGACCAGGCCCCGTCCGGAGCTGACATGCCCTACGACCGGGTCGCCGGGAATGGGGTGGCAGCACTTGGCAAAGCTGATCACCATGCCTTCTGTCCCGCGAATCGTCAGGGGTTTCTCCGGGTTGGAGAGATCCATCTGATGTGCCATGGATTCGTGGGTATCAGCCAGATGGCGGGCAACCAGGTAGGCCATACGGTTGCCCAGGCCAATGTCTTCCAGCAGGTCATCCAGTTTGTCGAAGCCGGTATGCGCCAGCGTACGGCTGATATCGGCTTTTTCCAATTCTTCAAGCCGGATACCCATGGGGGTAAGCACTTTGCTGAGCAAGCGGCGACCCAGGGCGATGGATTCCGTCCGTTTCTGGTTTTTCAGGTAATGGCGGATATTGGATCGCGCCTTACTGGTGGTGACAAAGTTCAGCCAGGCCGCATTGGGCCGCGCGCCCGGCGCCGTGATGATCTCGACGGTTTGACCGCTATCCAGAGGTTGACTCAGAGAGGCCAGCTTGCGATCAATCCGGCAGGCTACGCAGCTGCTGCCAATGTCGGTATGGACGGCGTAAGCAAAATCGACAGGGGTTGCACCTCTGGGAAGCTCGAGAATATCGCCCTGTGGAGAGAAAACGTAGGTATCATCCGGAAACAGGTCGACTTTGACGTTCTCGATGAATTCCAGGGAATCGCCGGCTTTCTGTTGCAGTTCCAGCAGATTCTGCAGCCACACACGGGTACGGTCTCGGGAACCCAGCAATGCTTCATCGCCCGACTTATAGAGCCAGTGTGCGGCAATGCCGTTATTGGCCATGTCTTCCATTTCCTGCGTACGGATCTGTACCTCAACAGGAATACCGTGCAATCCAAACAGCGTGGTGTGGAGCGACTGGTAGCCGTTGGCCTTAGGGATAGCGATGTAATCCTTGAAGCGTCCCGGGATCGGCTTGAACAGGTTATGAACCAGCCCCAGACAGCGATAACAGCTATCAATGCTGTCCACGATAATACGGATGCCGAAGACATCCATGATCTCGCTGAAGGATTTACGCTGTACTTTCATCTTTTTGTAGATGCTGTACAGGTGTTTTTCGCGCCCCATAACGCGGCCGTTCAATCCCTGCTTTTCGAGTCGGTTAGTGATTGAATCGACAACTTTCGTGACAATTTCGGAGCGATTTCCCCGCGCGTTACGCACCGCATGAGTAAGCATGTTGGAACGCATGGGGTGCATGGCAGCGAAGCCGAGATCCTCGAACTCAATACGCATCTGGTGCATACCGAGACGTTGGGAGATCGGCGCGTAGATGTCGAGGGTTTCCTTGGCGATACGGCGGCGCTTTTCAGGTCGAAGAACACCCAGGGTGCGCATGTTATGCAGCCGGTCTGCCAGCTTGACCAGGATAACGCGGATGTCCCGAGCCATGGCGAGTGCCATTTTCTGGAAGTTTTCCGCCTGTGCCAGTGTCTTGTCCTCAAACTGCATGTGGGTCAGTTTGCTGACACCGTCGACGATCTCGGCGACGACATCGCCGAACTGGTCACGAATGTCGTCTTTTCTTATGCCTGTGTCTTCAATAACATCGTGCAGCATGGCGGCCATGAGGCTCTGGTGATCCATGTGCATGTCAGCCAGAATGCCGGCCACTTCCAATGGGTGGGTGACATAAGGTTCACCGGAACGGCGCTTTTGACCGTCGTGAGCCTGTTCCGCGTAATAATAGGCACGTTTGACCAGATTGATCTGATCAGTGTTCAGATAGGCTTTGAGACGATGGGCAAGACTATCAATGGTCGGCAATGCCCGCCTCCTTTGGCTACAGGCTTCTGGGTCGCTGAACGGTATGCACGGTACCGGTTAACGGTTGCAGCAGCTACTTCGTCTGTTGGGTACGGCTACAGAGGTCTGCTGATTGGAGCCGTCCGCTCCCTGGTATCGCGGTTACTGCGTGCTCAGCTGCTGACGGCACAACAGGACGCCGTCAGTTTGGTTCAGTAGAAGCCTGACCAGGAAGCGGTCATCACCACCGGTCGGAGTGTTTACTCAAGACCGAGGAACAGTGCAGCTTCGTCGTCGTCCTGCTCTTCCTTGTCGAGCGCCTTGGGATCGATGACACCTTCCGCAATTTCACGCAGGGCAACGACGGTGGGTTTGTCGTTTTCCCAATCTACCTTGGGATCCTTGCCGCCGATGGTCAGCTGGCGGGCACGCTTGGAAGCGGCCATAACCAGCTCAAAGCGGTTATCGACGTTTTCGAGGCAGTCTTCTACGGTTACTCGGGCCACGTTATGCTCCGGTCTATATCAGGCTGGAACTAACCAGCATTAATGAGTGTGTAAAGAGTGATTTTACTGGTTCACAGCAGATTATGACAATAGCTCACGCAGTAGTGCTTGCCGATACGTCTGCTGGAATGGCATGGCCAGACGCTGGGCCCGGACAATTGCCTTCAGGTCAAACAGGGCATCGTCGAACTGGTCGTTGATGATCAGGTAATCAAACTCGCCGTAATGTGACATTTCGTTGACGGCCAGGTTCATTCTTTTTTCGATGACGCTGGCGTCGTCAGTCTTGCGACCCACCAGGCGCTCGTGCAGTGCCTGCTTTGAAGGCGGAATAATAAACAGGCTGACGGCATCGGGCATCAGGCGACGAACCTGCTGGGCACCCTGCCAGTCAATTTCCAGAATGACGTCCTTGCCCTGATTCAGCTGTTCCTCAACCCAGGCTTGCGAGCTGCCGTAATAGTTGCCAAAGACTTCGGCATGCTCAAGAAAGGCATTCTGCTCAATCATCGCCTTGAATTCGTCGACAGAGGTAAAGTGGTAGTTACCACCGTCAACTTCGCCGGGACGCATAGCCCGAGTAGTATGGGAAACGGATACGCAGATATGCGAGGTCGATTCCACCAGTGCCGCTACCAGACTGGTTTTTCCTGCGCCGGAAGGGGCTGCAATGATGTAAAGCGTGCCTTTGCTCATGCCTGTACAAAAAACCTGTTTACTATCTGTTTAAGGTTAGCTCCGTGATGGCGGCTCTGCCTGCATCACGGGATATTTCTTGTCAGGTCTGCCCTGTTGATAACTTGTTCGTATTTTGGCCTGAAGTCCCGAAAGAAGGTGCTTCAGGCTTGTTGATAAGTCGTTGGCAAACCTGTGAGTAAGGTGTGTAACTCTCTTTTTTGTTTTTACAACATATTGTTTTTATTCAATATTTTGGACTTGTTCACGCATCTGCTCGATGAGGACCTTCAGGTTCACCGCAGACTGGGTCGTGCCGGCATCAATCGCTTTTGATGACAGGGTGTTGGCTTCCCGGTTGAGCTCCTGCATCAGGAAGTCCAGACGACGACCGATGGCGCCGTTGTCGCTGTTGAGTACCCGGCGAACTTCGGTGACATGGGTGGTCAGGCGATCCAGCTCTTCGTCCACATCGGCTTTTTGGGCCAGGAAGACCAGTTCCTGCTCCAACCGGTTAGGGT
Source organism: Oceanospirillales bacterium LUC14_002_19_P2 (assembly GCA_002084115.1). Classification (GTDB taxonomy): domain Bacteria; phylum Pseudomonadota; class Gammaproteobacteria; order Pseudomonadales; family Endozoicomonadaceae; genus Kistimonas. Next base: position 5,022 of record MUIA01000378.1, read on the forward strand.
CGGTTTCTACCCGGGCATCTTCAAGGCGCTGAATGATTTTATCCCGTTGGACCTGGAGTAGTGCGGGCATCTGCTGACGCACTTTTCCGGCTTCTTCTTCTACGCTGTTGATGCGTTGGAGAATGAATTGCTTGAGTTCAGCCCCTTCGCGCGCCCTGGTTTCGCGAACCTGATCAAGTGCCTGCTCGAAAGCCTGCAATGCATTCAGCTGGATTTCCTTGATATCGGTTTCGTCCTGTTTGAGAACGCCGGGCCAGCGCAGAATATCCATCGGACTGGTTTTGGCAGCACGGTCAATATGCTGCTTGATTTGTTCCAGGGCAGTATTCAGGTCATTCAGAACGGCGGTGTTCAGGCTAAGTGACTGGGCGTTATCCAATGGCATCACTCGCAGGCTGCATTCGACCTTGCCGCGATTCAGGTTGCGGCGCAGCATTTCCCTGAGGCGCGACTCAATTTCCCGCATGGTCTCCGGCAGTCGAAAATGAGGCTCCAGATAACGATGATTCACGGAGCGAATTTCCCATACGAGACTGCCCCATTCATGGCTGGTTTCAACCCGGGCGAAGGCGGTCATGCTTGCGGTCATTGGCCTGTATCTCATGCTATCCAGGTGGGAATGCCAGCCGGCTCCGGTAAAACCGGTCAATCCTCAGTTATTCTGAAGGGGCTGCGGCAGTCGATGCCTGGCGGTGAATAAAACCGTTAATTCTAAACTGGATGACGCAACGGTGATAGTTGGGACATGCCGTGGCGTCGTAATGAACGGATTCTGCTTCGGGGTGGATGTTCGTTATAATCCGTCCACTGTATTTTTCATACGCTGTTTAAGCAGGTAGACAAGTTATGCGTCCAAGTGGAAGAGCGGCAGATCAGTTGCGTGATATTCGGATTACCCGGGGCTATACCAAGCATGCCGAGGGTTCCGTGCTGGTGGAGTTTGGGGATACCAAGGTGATCTGCACCGCCAGTCTTGAACGCAGTATGCCGCGTTGGCTGAAAGGCATGGGGCAGGGTTGGGTCACGGCAGAGTATGGGATGTTGCCCAGAGCGACCGGCGATCGCACCGGGCGCGAAGCGGCCCGTGGCCGTCAGGGTGGACGTACCCTGGAAATTCAGCGTCTGATTGGCCGTTCACTGCGTGCGGCGGTCGATCTGAAGATGCTGGGTGATAACACAATCACTATCGATTGTGATGTGATTCAGGCAGATGGCGGAACGCGTACGGCCTCTATTACCGGAGGTTGTGTGGCGCTGGTAGACTGCATTCGCCATATGCAGCGCAACAAGCTTATCCGCAATGATCCTTTCAAGCAGCTGATTGGCTCCATTTCTGTGGGTATGTATAACGGCAATCCGGTGCTGGATCTGGATTACCCGGAAGATTCCAATGCGGAAACTGACATGAACGTTGTCATGACCGAAAAAGGTGGATTTATCGAGATTCAGGGAACGGCAGAAGGTGAGCCATTCGATCAGGCGCAGATGGATGCCATGATGCAACTGGCAAAGCAGGGGATTGATCAGATTCTGACAATTCAGCGTCAGGCGCTGGAAGCTCCTTGATTTAATGAGATGTATCTCGCAATAAAAAAGCCCGGTTTAACCGGGCTTTTTTATTCATCAGAATGAAAGTTCCCACTCGTAGTCGATGATGACAGGGGCATGCCGGGAAAAGGCTTCCCCGGTGTAAATGCCGCCGTTCAGAACACGATGACGCATGCTAGACGTAGCCATCTGGTAATCGAACCGCCAGCCCATATTTTTGTCGCGTAGTCTGTCATCTTCCCACCAGGTGAACTTGCCACTTTCGCGGTCGACTTCACGATAGGTATCCACATAACCCAGTGGACCGGTGATTTCATCCATCCATGCCTGCTCGGGTGGCAGGAAGCCGGATGTCGACTGGAAATCACGCCAGTTGGCAACGTCTATCTTACGGTGGGCAACCTGCCAGGTGCCACAGATCAGGAACTCCCGACGTTTACGCTGTTGTTTGTCGAGATAATGGAGGTAATCCTCCATGAATTTGAATTTCACATTCTGGGAGTCATCATCCGCATTACCTTCCGGTACCAGCAGGCTGGCAATGCTGATCTTGTCGAAGTCTGCCTGGATGCAGAGACCCTGACTGTCAGCGACCGGAAAACCGAGGCCGGTGATGATCGCTTTGGGTGGAACGCGGGAATAAAGTGCTACACCGCCTTTTTCTTTCTCAGGATCATAGCCGTCAAAGAAATAGCTGAAATACTCATCCGGAGTGTAAACCGGATCGGCCAGTTCGGACTCGCTGGCTCTGATGTCCTGCAGACAGATAACATCTGCATCCTGGGCAAGTGCCCAGTCGAAAAAACCATTCTCAGTGGCGTTTTTGATACCTTCACAATTGAAGCTGATTATTCTCATACCGGGCCCTTAATGCTAGCGGCCATATGATACCGTTTTCTGTTACTGTTACACCACTGTGTAACGTAAGGTAACCGTCAGTTTGGGTTTATGTCATGAAGGCTTTGATGGTGTACACCGGCGTCATAAATATGTCAGACGTATTTGCAGATTTGCTCGTATGTTACTGCGGTTGTCGGGTGATAAAATGATACGCATTGATTACTAACGGGATGCACCATGAAAGACTACCAGCGTGAATTTATTCGCTTCGCCATTGAGCACGATGTGTTGCGTTTTGGTGAGTTCACCCTGAAATCCGGCCGCAAATCTCCTTATTTCTTTAATGCTGGCTTGTTCAAGACCGGTCTGGCGCTGGCCAAGCTGGGGCGCTTTTATGCCCAGGCGCTAGTAGATGCAGGTGTTGAATTTGATGTTCTGTTCGGGCCGGCTTACAAGGGCATACCCCTTGCATCGACGACGGCGGTCGCTCTGGCGGATCATCACGATAAAGATGTGCCCTGGTGCTTCAACCGTAAAGAAGCCAAGGATCATGGTGAGGGCGGTAACCTCGTGGGCGCACCGCTGGAAGGTCGTATTGCCATTATTGATGATGTCATTACAGCGGGTACGGCTATTCGCGAGGTGATGGCAATTATTGATCAGGCCGGTGCGAAGCCAGGTGTGGTCCTGATTGCGCTGGATCGTCAGGAGCGCGGGCAGGGTGAGTTGTCTGCCATCCAGCAGGTAGAGCAGGATTTCAATGTGCCGGTGGCCAGTATTGTGACTTTGCGTCAGGTGCTGGAGTTTATTAAGGAAGACGATAAATTGCAGCAATATGCCGGTGCAATCGAAGCGTATCGCAGCCAGTACGGCATTGATGACTGAGTAAAAGACTGACTATGAACGCAGGCAGGCAAGTAATACGAAAAATGAAAGCTCGCTCTCTGTCCGGTAGATACTGGGCTTTGGGTTTAGGCTGTATTTTCAGCCTTTTCGTGTCTGTGAGTTTGTCTGCGGATATCCGGTTGTATCGCTATAACGATGAAAATGGCCAGCTGGTGATATCCACCCAGGTGCCCTTACGCTACGCCCGTTCAGGGTATGAGGTTATTGATAGTAAGGGAAAAGTGCTTGAGGCTATTGAGCCTGAGTTGACCGGTGATGCGTTACGCGCAAGAGTGCAGCAGCAGTCTCGCGAGCAGCAGGAGAAAGTCGCCCGCGAGCGCAGGGCGCAGGAAGGACAAGAGCTGCTGAAAATGTATGGCAGTGTCGACGGTGTTGATCGTGCCAAGGCCCGGCAGGTGGCTGAAATGGATGCACAGATTGCTATTGAGCAGGGCAGCATCCAGCGTTTGCATGTCCAACGTGAAGGCAAGGAAACCCGTGCGGCGGCCATAGAGCGTTCAGGCCGAAGTGTGCCAGAAGGTTTGCTGCAGGAGCTTGCGGGTATTGATGCGCAGGTTGCGCGTCATCAGGACAAGATTGCTAAACTTGAGCAGGAAAAAAGCCTGCTAGCTGAGCACTATAGCGAAAAGCGTGAACTTGTCCGGCAAATGCTGGGAGAGATGAGTGAGGTCGAGCGTAACCGTGAACTGATCCTGACAGCGCAGGATTTGATCGGACGCTGGGAGCCTGTGAACACAGGAGAAGCTGGCGTTGGCTACTGGCATGCCAGGGATGATGGCGCTTTTCTATTGATGAAAGAGCAGTTGGAACAGGAAGAGCAATTGCTGGGGCGTTGGTCGCTGGATCGCACGAACCGTATCGTGGTTGTTTACCATCGTCGGGAACGGCAGTTGGATGACGGTACCCGTCAGTCTTCTCCGATCGGGCGAGAAGAACGTTATCAGGTGCTGGATCGGCTGGAAAATGAAGATCTGCTGGTCAGGCTGGACGATCAGGTGGTTCAGCTGAGTCGTCAGTAATTCTGTGATTTAGTGAGAAGGGGCAGTCAAAACTGAGAAGTTGGCTGCCCCTTTTTTGTATTACCGAAAAATCGCCAGGCTCAGGCATTCCCACTGGTCATTCCAGCTATCCGTTGGCTTGCGCTTGAAGCCGCTGCGGACATACTGGCTGATTCTTCCTTCCGCGGTTGCCAATAGCAGGTTGGCAGTCTCCTGCTGGGTCATGCGGGTACGAAGGCCTTGATGGATTTCAGCATCGCGCAATACCTGCCGAAGCTGGGTTTCCAGGCGGTCGAACAGCTGAATAACGCGCAGTCGTAACCGTTCCGTTTCACCGGCCAGAGCGTCACCGTTCAGGATGCGGGTCAGGCCCGGGTTCTTCTCGCAAAATGCCAGCAGCAGGGTCAGGAACTTCCGGCAGCAATCCTGTGCTGATTGTTCTTCCTTTATGATCAGCGTGATGCGAGTGAAGATCGCTTCCTCAATAAACTCGATCAAACCCTCAAACATCTTAGCCTTGCTCGGAAAGTGCCGGTAAAGCGCCGCTTCCGAGACGCCGACTTCCTGCGCCAGGCGAGACGTGGTGATACGCTCACCCGGACTGGTTTCCAGCATATGGGCAAGGGCCTGGAGTATCTGCTCCTTGCGGGATTCCTTGCGAGGCTCTTTACGGGAGGTGTTGCGTGCCTTTTCCATTGGGTATGCGATCTTGAGGGTTATTCGACAGATACACAGCACTCATCAGCAAATCGTGATGATTGCGGTATCTCCTCGTGGTGGTTGGTAATCAGGCTGCCGACGCCGCGTTCGGTAAAGATTTCCAGCAGTACGGCATGTTTGACACGGCCATCAATGATGTGTGCGCTGCGGGCGCCATTGTTGACGGCATCCAGTGCACAGCGAATCTTGGGCAGCATGCCGCCATGAATGGTGCCATCGGCAATCAGGCTGTTAACCCGGTTGACAGTCAGTCCGGTCAGTAGTTCGCCCTGTTGATCCAGTACGCCGGGGGTGTTGGTCAGGAGAACCAGCTTTTCCGCATTCAGGACTTCAGCCACTTTGCCAGCAACGAGATCGGCGTTGATGTTATAGGATTTCCCTTCCTGATCAACGCCAATCGGTGCAATAACTGGAATAAAGTCTGAGTTTTCCAGCATCTGGATAATGTCGGTATTGATGGCTTCCACTTCGCCAACAAGGCCGATATCGATGATTTCCCGTGCCTGCATTTCCGGTGTCTGCCGATGGATCTTCAGCTTTCGGGCTTTGATGAAATTTCCATCCTTGCCGGTTAAACCGATAGCCTTGCCGCCATTACGATTGATCAGGCTGACAATTTCCTTGTTAACCAGACCGCCGAGCACCATCTGGACGACATCCATGGTTTCGCTGTCAGTCACGCGCATGCCATCGACAAAGCGGGACTGGATGTTGAGCCGCTTGAGCAGGTCACCGATCTGGGGCCCGCCGCCATGTACCACGACCGGGTTAATGCCAATGGCTTTCAAGAGGACAATATCGCGGGCGAAACCGTTTTGAAGGGATTCGTTCTCCATGGCGTTACCGCCATACTTGATCACAAAGGTCTTGCCGGCAAAGCGCTGCAGGTAGGGCAGGGCTTCCGTCAGTACGGTGGCGATCTGGATAGTGCTGTCCTCGGTGTGGCTCATAAGGTCTTCCCGGTGGTCATGACTGTTAGTTGCGCGTTCAATGCGGCTGACTGTCAGCGGCAGCGTGAACTATAGCGCTTGTTTTATGTGCATCCCTGCCAGGTGCATCAGAAAACAGACCATGCCTGTAGTTGGCTATTTATAGCCTTTTTTGGCGCTGCTTCCGATACGGAATTGTCGCTCCGCCTGTGCCGGTCAGAAATTGACCGGCAGGGTATTGTCCACGGCTTTCAGTTGTTCGCGGAACAGGGTTTTGATCCGATCCAGATGCTGGTTGTCATCGGCCTCGAACCGCAATACCAGCACGGGCGTGGTATTGGAGGCGCGCACTAAGCCCCAGCCCCAGGGGAATTCGACACGGACGCCGTCGATGGTAATCACATTGCCTTCCTTGAATTGCCCCTTGTTGGCGAACTGCTCAATCAGGGAGAACTTGTTCTCGTCTGTGACCTGGATGTTGATCTCGGGTGTGTTGACGCTGTCCGGGAAACTGTCAAAGACTTCGTCGGTACTCAGTGTTTGGGCTGAAAGAATTTCGACCAGACGTGCCGCGCTGTAGATGCCGTCATCAAAACCATACCAGCGTTCTTTCAGGAAAATGTGGCCGCTCATTTCGCCAGCCAGCAGGGCGCCGGTTTCCTTCATCTTGGCCTTGATCAGGGAGTGGCCGGTTTTCCACATCATCGGACGGCCACCGTAGCTGCTGATGAGGCTGTTGAGTCGACGGGTACATTTAACGTCGTATATCACATCGCAACCGGGGTTGCGGGTCACGATATCTTTTGCCAGCAGCATCAGCAGGCGATCGGGGAAAATGATGCGACCCTGGTTGGTGACTAGGCCCACACGGTCACCATCACCATCGAATGCCAGACCGAGATCGGCGCCCGTTTCGGCGATTTTGGCGACAATATCTTGCAGGTTGTCCGGATTTCCCGGATCCGGGTGATGATTGGGAAAGTTTCCGTCAACATCGCAATAGAGCGGAATCACTTCGCAGCCCAGTGCTTCAAAGAGCTCTGGGGCGATGACACCGGCCACACCGTTACCGCAGTCAATCACGACCTTCAGTGGCCGCTGGATGATGATGTCATCCAGAATGCGCTGGTGATAGTCGCCCAGGACGTCGTGTTCAGTGACCTGTCCTTCACCGCTATTCAGCGCCTGCTTGGAGATACGCTGGTAAAGTCCCTGGATCGCATCATTGGCCAGCGTTTCCCCAGTCAGAACAATCTTGAAGCCATTGTATTGTGGGGGGTTATGGCTACCGGTAATCATGACGCCGGAGCGAGCAGCCAGCTCATGGGTGGCGTAATAGAGAACCGGTGTTGGGACCGTGCCAATAGTAATGACATCACAGCCACTCCCTGTAATACCGGCAACCAGCTGGTCGCGCAGAGCTGGACTCGACAAGCGCCCGTCCATACCAACAATGAGGGTTGTTTCGCCCCGGGCCAGGGCCTCTGTGCCGATGGCGCGGCCCAGCAGCTCCACCGTATCGGGTGTCAGCTCGTCGCCGACTACGCCGCGAATGTCATAGGCGCGAAATATGGATGCAGGAACAGTGGTCGCAGGGTGGGGTGTTGGAGCGGTCACGGTGTCAGGTTGCTCAGTGTTGCTAACGGGAGAAGATTCTTCGCCGGTTGTCATGCCATCAGTTGGAGTGGTGAGTGTATCCGGTGATTCATGGTCTGCAAGGCTCAGTTCCAGCAAATCATTGTCTTGAAACAGGGGCGCTGCAAATGGATCATCAGATGCATCGGTAATGTCATCTTTGGGCGGCAGTGGCTGCGTGCTGGACGGTTGCTCGACAGTAACCGTTGTCTGGTGTGCCTGAGGTTCGTCCAGCGGGTCATAGTAGACTTCAGGAGTGGGGGGCGATGCAAGCGGTGTTGTGGATGCCTGCCGGTATTGATCGATTTTTGAGGCGGTGGCTGTATTCAGTATGTTTTGTGCAATTTCGCGGAATATCGCGACTTTATAGTCGCCAATTTGCGGATTTCTTCCGTCACTGATATCGCAGATCAGGGTTTTCAGAAGATAATTGTCTCCCATCAGGCGGTGATTCTGGCTACGCCAGAAACGATCCAGCAACACGGGTACCACCATAATGGCCCCCAGTGTGATCAGCAGGAAAACCAGGGATGGCTGGTGCGATGCTACCCAGTGCGATGATGGTTGAAAGGTCAGTTTCCAACCGGTTTGCGTCAGTGAGTATTTAAGAATGGTGGAGTCTGACGCTGGCGTGGTGCCAGCGCGGACTAATTCCCGTGCCGGTCCGTCGATCGTTTGCAGCAGTTGCCACTGTCCCAGGGTTGCATCGCTGAGCTTCAGAGCGTTTTGCAGGCGTTGCAAGTCGTAGGCAACCAGCAGCGTGCCAAGTCTTTCATTATTGATGATAACCGGACTGACGGTATTGATGACCCACTGCTGCTGGGTGCTGGCAGCTTCCGGTGTCACGGTTTGGCCGCGTTGGGAGCGGCGAATCATCTCTCGGGCGGCAAAGCTGGTGTCTTGTCCGATAGGTTGGTTAGCTGGATTTAGCTGCAGGTTGATGGCATCAGGCAGACTGCCGCGCAGCAGGCTGCGGAGATCGGCTAACTGGGCTGTATCCTGTGACTGCAGTGCTTCTGCAACGGGCGACAGTGTGGCCATGTGATCTGTGCTGTTTTGCATCAACCGGAGTTCCCGGCTGAGGACATCGGCCATATGTTGCCCAAACTGGTTGGCCTGTTGTTCTGCTGTGGCACGTGCTTTGACATGCGTCTGCCAGACGTAAAGTGCTGAAAATAATCCAAGTAAGAGCAGGACGCCGATCGCTATCAGCGGGGTGGGATAGCTGAGCGGCTGGGATTCCGGTGTGTCGGAGGCGGAGTGAGAACGTCGATTGCTGGCGCGCGCTTTCCCAAAGAAGCCTTTCACTGCATTGTCCCGGTATCTGTTTTTATTATTGAAAATGCTCGACCCCGCCATCCAGATGGCGGGGTCGGTTGGCGTCAGTGGCGACCCGAGTGGCCGAAACCGCCTTCGCCGCGATCGCTTTCCTCAAAGGATTCCACGATCTCAAAATCCGCCTGAACCACTGGAACCAGCACCAGCTGGGCAATGCGCTCACCGGGTTGCACGGTGAAAGTGGTATTGCCGCGGTTCCAGCAGGAAACCATCAGCTGACCCTGGTAGTCAGAGTCAATCAAGCCGACCAGGTTACCCAGAACAATGCCGTGCTTATGGCCGAGGCCGGAGCGAGGCAGGATCATGGCTGCCAGGGCCGGATCGCCAATATGAATGGCCAGACCGGTGGGCAGTAGTTCTGTCTGTCCGGGTTCCAGCGTCAGGGGCTCGTCCAGGCAGGCGCGCAGGTCGATGCCGGCGGAGCCATCGGTCGCATAGGCCGGCAGCGGAAACTCACTGCCGAGGCGGGAATCAAGAATTCGGGCTTTCAGTCTGTGCATGGTGCTCTCGTGTGCTGTTGTTCTCTGACTAGTCGTGATAGCGCTGGGCCAGGATATCCAGAAGCTGTCGGGCGACCTGACGCTTCGATGTCCGTGGCAGCGTATCCTCGAAGTCCGGACCGATGACGGTGACGGCATTGTCATCGCTGTTGAATCCGATACTGCTGTCGCTGACATCATTGGCGACAATCAGATCCAGCTTTTTTCGGTGCAGTTTGTCAGTAGCGTAACTGATCACGTCGCAGGTTTCTGCGGCAAAGCCCACAACAAAGGGTTTCTGTTCCAGGGCGGCGACAGAGGCGACGATGTCAGGATTACGGACCAGTGTCAGCTGCAGGGTTTCATCTGCGGCCTCGGGGTCTTTCTTGATCTTGTTATTGGCTTCGGTATCGGGCCGGTAATCAGCGACAGCTGCGGTACTGATGAAAATATCGCAACCCTCGATGGATTCATGGACCGCACGGTGCATATCGCGGGCGCTAGTGACATCAATCCGGGTGACGCGATCCGGCGTTTCCCGGTTAACGGGGCCGCTGATCAGCGTGACATCCGCACCGGCTTCTACGGCCGCTTCGGCCAAGGCATACCCCATTTTTCCAGAACTGTAGTTGGAAATGTAGCGAACGGGGTCGATTGCCTCACGGGTTGGGCCGGCAGTGATGATCACGCGACGGCCGGTCAGTGTTTCCTGTTTGAACATCCCGGAAAGATGCTCAATCAATTCCATGGGTTCCAGCATCCGGCCGGGGCCGGTTTCGCCACAGGCCTGTGAACCATCAGCAGGACCAAACTGGATAATGCCCCGATCTTCGAGAATCTGACGGTTGTTGCGGGTGGCACTGTCATTCCACATACCCTGATTCATCGCCGGTGCAAGGCATAATGGAGCGTTGGTTGCCAGGCAAAGGGTGGTGAGCAGGTCGTCACCATGGCCATTGGCAAGACGCGCCATGAAATCGGCTGTAGCCGGCGCCACCAGGATGACATCCGCCCAGCGGGCCAGCTCGATATGGCCCATGCCGGCTTCCGCTTTCGGATCCAGCAGGTCGGTATGCACTGCATTGCCGGATAGCGCCTGCAGTGTCAGGGGCGTGATGAATTCACAGGCCGCGCGGGTCATGACCACGTGGACCTCGGCACCCAGCTTGCGCAGGTGTCTGACCAGTTCCGCAGTCTTGTAGGCGGCGATGCCGCCGGTGATACCGACGAGGATTCGCTTCTTGTTCAGCCGCTGCATTCGTGTAACTACTTGGTTTGAGTCAAACGGCCATTATAAGCATGCCGGCTGTGTTAAACCATGCACGGTATGGGGGAAGCTGTTCAGTTCCAGTTGCCTGTTCGGGTACCGTTGCTGTCGAGAATCAGGTTTCCGTCGGCTATCTGGGCGCCTTGTGCCGTTGCAGTCAGCCTGACGCAGGCGGTGATGGCAGCCCCGCCGGGGCAGGCGCCAGCCGTTACAACATAGAAACCATTTTCACTGGATTGCTGGGCGGCATAGCCGAGATTGGTGAGATCATTAGTGTATGTGGCTTGGTCAATGTAAAAACGCTCCTGTGCCTGGATAATCTCCATCAATAACGCCTGACCGTCACGACGTCGTCCCTGACGCACCTGATCCTGGTAGCTGGGCCAGGCAACGGCTGCCAGAATGCCGATGATGGCGACGACGATCATTAGCTCTATCAATGTGAAGCCCGGCTGGTGGTTATTGTGTTGCATCCGTTGAACCCGCGCCTGTTGTTGGATCTGATTGATTGCTTCCAGTTGTCGCATTGTTTTCTTCCGGATTTTCTTCGGTCTCGGGCGCTTGGGCGTTCTGAGCGGCCTCAATGGCGGTCTGCACGGTTGACGTCCAGTTATCCCGCCAGAAGATGGTACTGACGGAACTGTCCAGTGGGGATTCCACGAGCTCAGTACTATAGGGAATGACATTGCCCTGAGAGGTCCGGATTTCTGCGCCGGGTGTGGCGATGCCGCTCATATTGCTGCTGACAAAGCGGGCGTAACCTCCATCAACTGCAACGACGCCTCGTCCATTTCTCTGGCTGACCATGTAGAGTCGCGAGCGGCCGGGATCGGCAAAACAACTGGACTCGGGATCACGCACCAGGCGGAAAGTTGTGAAGAAAATGATACTGCCCGCGGTTCGTGCGGGCGCCAGTACTTTCTCGTGACTGTTGCTGTCGAGATCCAGCATCCAGCCCTGTTGGGCGTTGAATGCGTTCTGTTTGACCTGGCGTGGGGACAGGGTTTCTCCTTCAGCCACAACATCGGATGCGGTATAGAGCGTTTCATCCGTAATATCGTAGAGGTTGCTTTCGGTGATCGGGCTCCATGACAGGGCGGCATTGTTTTCATCGTCCCACATGGGGCTGCCGACGTAGCCGTTGCGCACCATATAGAATCGGTCGTTGATGCTTTGGCTCAATGGTTTGGCATGGTAGCCGGAACCGATGGCAATGGTGTAATGAAGTAGCCCTCCGTGAACTTCTGCGGCCACGCTGGGGCCATGGTAGAAGCGGCGGGTATCATCGGTATCGGAGGCATCAGCGCCTGACAGCCTGGCAAGGTGAACCCCGGTGATGCGTGTCAGGATCTCGTTATCCGGATTATCACGCAGATCAATACGCCACAGATTGCCGCCAATGTCAGAGGCAAACAGGGTTTCGACCAGACCGTCGCCATTTCCGTCTGCGGTAAAGATATTGCCGGTAATACTGTAGTCCATGCCCAGCAGGTTGAGGTTGCTGTCGGCATTGCTGGCCCACCAGAGGCGCTCGCCGGTCATGGCATCCACGATATAGATGGCATTACCGGTGTCGTCAGTTGCCCGGGTAGTGGCGGTGTCCTGATCCCGGTCGTAGCCGCCGCCAAAGATGAGAACTTTCCGTGCTTCCCCATTGAAGCGAATAGTGGCGGGTTGCAGACGCGACCAGATTTGTCCGAGCCGGGCAAAATCCCCTTCGCCGCCTTTGATTGCCCAGAGTAATTTGGGCGCTTCGCGGTCAGTGTAATCAACGGCGTAGTAGTTGCCGTGGGCGGGATGACGGTCATTATTCAGAACGCCTCCTCGACGCATGCCGACAAACAGGATGACGCGATCTTGTTTGTTATCCACGGTGGTTTGTAGCGTGTTGTCGTTGGCGTAGATCAAACCGTCATTGTTGTAATCAAAAACGGCAACGGTGATAGGGCCATCCAGGCCATAAGGCCGCGGGATAATGCCCGGTGTGTTGCGATAGTAGTCAAACAGGTTCGGCAGCAGTTCTTTGGGAATAAACGCCGACAGTTCCTGGCCGGTTGCCGCATCAATGGCATGGAGGTAACCGTCGTTGGTACCGACAAAGACGACACTATCCGTCATTTTTTTGTTGTCGATGCCTGTGTAAGTCCGGTAGTTAACGACAACCGGCTGGCTGTGAATGGCATCACCAAACTGATGGTGCGGGTTACCGCTCGCATCCTGCCCCTTGATCCAGTTGAAGAAGCGGCTGCGTTCTGTCTCTGTAATATCATCGGGTAACTGCAGCAGGGTATTGTCAAAGGCACCGTTGACCGCAAAGGTATCAGGTACGACGGCGGACATGGCGGCTGTTGGCTCATCAAGATCCGCATAATCGCCGGTATAGGTGAAGACCTTGCGGTTGGTGCCCAACTGTCCGGCAACGCCGCCGAGTTCGACATTTTTACCATCACTGATGGCGGTTGCCCCGATCGTCTGGGGCCAGAAGCTGGCAGAGTCTGCCTTGAAGAAACCGGTGTTGGGATCAACGGCAGGATTGCCATTGCGATCCATGATGGCGGGCTGACCGTTCCCGTCCACACCGAGTCGATATCGCTTCAGGTTATCTGGCCAGCGTCGGGTTTCTGAAGGGCGGAAGATCGCGTAATACAGTTCATCCCGGTGCTCCAGACGGTTAAAGGCGTTGACGGCAACGGCTGGCGACACAAAAGTGGCTTCATTCAGGTAAACATCTATCAGAATGGACGACAAGGCATTCTGCAGTTGCTGGGCGCTTTCCACTGAATAGAACTTGCCGCCGCCAAAGCGGGCGGTATCTTCCAGGAGAACCTTCCCGACAATGTTCCGGTAGCCGATGGTATGAGTTTGGACGGTTTGTTTACCCGGTAGCGTGTCGTTCAAATCCAGATTGTTAAGTGCATAGGCCAGTGTCGGCATACAGCTTCGCCGGCCGCTCCCCAGTTTGTTGGAACCGCAACCTGAGCGGAGTTCGATATCCAGTGATGCTTGGTTAAAAGGGTTGAGTAGAGCGTCAATGGCATTGTCCTTGCCGCTGTCAAAGCTTGGCGTTCCGTCACTGAAAAGAACGGCATGATTTTTGGCCCTTTTCCAGGTTGGCGGATCATTTCAGAGCCTCCTGTCTTATTTTCAGATAAAGGTAATCCAGGTCATTGTACCCACACGCTTTATAGATAATGCGTTTGATTACCCCGTTAAA
>MUIA01000057.1 GCA_002084115.1 Oceanospirillales bacterium LUC14_002_19_P2
GTTAATAACGAAATCGCATCAATGAAATTTTGAAAGAGCCTGAAATTCATAACAGTCATCCCCTGATAGCCGGATGGTTCAGGGAGTATAGGTCAACCAACCATCAGGGGTAACTTAGCCAATCAGTGAGCTGGGTTTACTGAATGAAGCCATGAAACAACGGATACGAAGCCTCAGTCCTTAACGGTAGAATAGTCAATACACTATCCGCCATTGGCAGTTTGCCCTCAATCTCCTAACGGAAATCATTCAGTTTATCTGTCAAACGTACCATAATAGCGCAACCGTTCCCAGCATCCTGTGAGACATAAGGAAGTAAACCGTGAAACCTGTTCACCGCGCCTTTCCCTCCACCCGGCCTCGTCGCATGCGCTTCGATGATTTTTCCCGTCGCCTCATGCGGGAAAACCGTCTCACGGTGGATGACCTGATCTATCCGGTGTTTGTCCTGGAGGGTCAGGGGCAGCGTGATCACTGTACCCCCATGCCGGGCATTGAGCGCCTGAGTGTGGATGAGCTGGTCAAGGATGCGGAGCACTGGGTTGAGCTGGGGATTCCCGCAGTCGCCCTGTTTCCCGTTACCCCGGCCGAGAAAAAATCCCTGGATGCCCGCGAAGCCTGGAATCCTGATGGATTAGCCCAGCGCGCCGTCCATGCCTTGAAAGAACGGTTCCCGCAATTGGGTGTTATCATGGATGTCGCACTCGACCCCTTCACCACCCACGGGCAGGACGGCATCATCGATGATAACGGTTACGTCATGAACGACGAAACTGTTGATGCGCTGGTGAAACAGGCGCTGTCTCATGCGGCTGCCGGTGCTGATATTGTCGCGCCCTCCGACATGATGGACGGCCGCATCGGCGCCATCCGTGCAGCACTGGAGTGCGACAGTCACACCAACACCAAGATTCTGGCCTACTCCGCCAAGTACGCCTCCAGCTACTACGGCCCTTTCCGGCACGCGGTTGGCTCTGCCAGCAACCTGGCGGGAGGAAACAAATTCAATTACCAGATGGACCCTGCCAACAGCGATGAGGCCCTGCATGAAGTCGCACTCGACCTGCAGGAAGGGGCAGACATGGTGATGATCAAACCGGGCATGCCCTACCTGGACATCGTGCACCGGGTCAAAACCGAGTTTAAGGTACCGACCTTCGTCTACCAGGTCAGCGGCGAGTACGCCATGCACATGGCGGCGGTACAAAACGGTTGGCTGGAAGAAGAAAAAGTCATGATGGAATCCCTGACCGCCTTTAAACGAGCCGGCGCCGACGCCATCCTGACGTACTATGCCGTGAAAGCGGCGGAGCTGCTGTCGGGCCGCGCCTGAACGCAGCGTTCTGGGGGATTGTTATACTCTAAGACTGGCTGACGACATCGGTCATCAGCCAGCCATTCACGCTGAAACACCTGACATTAAAACAAGCAGGGAGGACCCATGACAGAAACGGCCAGTTCCACTGAACAGGCAACTGCTGATATTCCGGCTCCTCCGGTCATCAGCGATCTGGACAACCCGGAGTACTACATCAACCGGGAACTCAGTCATTTGCAGTTCAATATTCGGGTGCTTGAGCAGGCACTCAATGAAGACTATCCCCTGCTGGAACGTCTGCGCTTCCTGCTGATCTTCTCCAGCAACATGGACGAATTTTTTGAAATCCGTGTCTCCGGCCTCAAGCAACAGATTGAATTTGCCCGGGAGCAGGTGGGTCTCGACGGCATGCAGCCCGCCGAGGTACTGAAAGAAATCAGTCAGCTGACCCATGAGCATGTCAGCCGGCAATACGCCATCCTGAATGACATCATGCTGCCAGCCTTGGCAGACCAAGGCATCCGTTTCATTCGTCGGAACCAGCTGACAGAGAAACAAGCCTCTTGGGTGAAAAACTTTTTCTTCCAGCAGGTCATGCCGATCATCAGTCCGATTGGTCTGGATCCGGCACACCCGTTCCCGCGGCTGGCCAACAAGATCCTGAACTTTATCGTTGAACTGGAAGGCAAAGACGCCTTTGGTCGTGAAACCGGCATGGCGATTATCCCGGCGCCACGCTCACTGCCCCGTGTCGTCCGGCTACCGGATAACCTCTGCGAAAAAGGCGGCGAAAACTATTTATTCCTGTCATCTATTATCCACCAGCATGCCGAAGACCTGTTTCCCGGCATGACCATCAAGGGTTGCTACCAGTTCCGGATCACCCGGAACAGCGACCTGAGCCTGGATGATGAGGTGGATGATCTGGCCTCCGCCCTGCAGGGGGAACTGCTGGCTCGCCGCTACGGTGATGCGGTACGTCTGGAAGTTGCCGATAACTGTCCGCGGCATCTGGCGGATTTCCTGCTGCGCCAGTTCGCCCTGACAGAAAGTGAACTGTACGAAGTGAACGGCCCCGTCAACCTGACGCGACTGATGGATGTCTGCAATACCCCCACCCATTCTAACTTGCAGTTCCGCCCATTCAGCCCGGGATTCCCCAAAGGACTTCCTAAAGGACTCCCCAAAAACAACGACCGGTTGTTTGATGTCATCCAGCAGGAAGACATTTTGCTGATGCACCCCTTCCAGACATTTACGCCCGTCGTCGACCTGTTGCGTCAGGCGGCCAAGGATCCCCATGTTCTGGCCATCAAACAGACACTGTACCGAACCGGCGCCAATTCCGAGATGGTGGATGCCCTCGTGGAAGCGGCAAGGCATGGCAAAGAGGTCACCGTTGTCGTCGAAATCCGGGCGCGCTTTGATGAAGAGGAAAACCTGAAGCTGGCTCGTCGCCTTCAGGAAGCAGGAGCCATCGTCGTTTATGGCGTGGTTGGTTATAAAACCCATACCAAGCTGATGCTGATTGTCCGTCGGGAAGGCCGCCGGATTGTTCGCTATGCCCACCTGGGTACCGGTAACTACCATGCGGTCAATGCTCGACTGTATACCGACTATAGTCTGATGACCTGTGATAAAGACCTGACTAATGATGTGCACAAGGTCTTCCAACAGCTAACCGGTATGGGCAAAGCGGTCAGGGTTAAAAAACTCTTCCATGCGCCGTTTACGCTAAAGAAGAACCTGATCGACCTGATTAACCGGGAAGCCGAGAATGCCCGGGAAGGGCGGCCCGCACGCATTATCCTGAAAGCCAATGCACTGACAGAAGCCAACGTGATCAAGGCGCTCTACAAAGCCTCACAAGCCGGCGTGAAGGTTGATCTGGTGATTCGCGGAATCTGCAGCCTGCGCCCCGGTATCGAAGGGTTATCGGACAATATCCGGGTCCGCTCAATTGTCGGACGTTTCCTGGAACATAATCGGGTGTATTTCTTCCAGAACGACACCGAACCCAAGGTGTTCTGCTCCAGCGCAGACTTGATGATCCGTAATCTGGATCACCGGATGGAAGTCTGTTTCCCGATTGAGAATCCCAAGCTTGTCACCCGTATCAAGAAAGAGCTGGAATTGTACCTGACAGATAACACTGGTAGCTGGAAGCTGCTACCTGACGGTAGCTATGAACAGAATCGCCCGGTAAGAAACCAGAAAACTAGAAATGCCCAGCTGGCATTGCTGGAAACACTGGCAAGTTAATCTGTAGAGAACAAAGTGGCCTGCTGCTAATGCAGGCCACTTTCGTTAATTACAACGGCACGCTCCATTTTGCGACTATCATGATCAGGCTGCCGCACTCACCAACAATTCAGAAGGATATACTATTGTTGCCTGTCGCGACTTGAGATTGAGACGACGCCCAAATTCATAGAATGTCTGCCCTGGCTGTTTCGATACATTTTCCCTTGCACAATGTACCAGACCATAATTGAGTGCAAGACGCTTGACTTCCAGCCGGGACTCTACCGACACGGCCCCTTCGCCATCAGGTCCGGCTTCCTGCTTCACCTTGTCCGTTATTGCAGCTAACCGTAGTTGTATGTCACCCAGCTCATTGAGTAATGGCATAAGCTTGGCAGTAGCATGCTTACCTTCGCGCCGCAATGCCTGACATTCAGCCGTTGATAAATCAGCCTGAGGATCCCTGTTACAAACACCCACATTAAAGTAGCCATTGCACTGTTTCGCTTTATTATTTTCGTCTTTCATCCAGGCGGGTTTCATCTCCGCTGAAAGTTCTTCATAAGCATTTTCATACTGCAAACGTGCAGCGGTCAGGTCCTGGTTCATCTTGTTGTTCTTGCTTTCAAATGCATTGCCCAACAACCGGAAAAAGAACCACCAAACGATACCTAGCCCCCCCAGAGCTACCGGATTTGGGAATGCATCCTTGAACAAACTGCCCGCATTAATTTTAGAGCCTGCGATCAAGGCCCTGCTAACACCAGCTTCATGAACCCGATAAGGGATTCGACGGAGATAATAGGCCAGATAATCTTTAAACGTCTCGAATGAAACCTTGGCACACTGCTTAACAACATCATCTCGCCGATCTTGATTTGCCTGGTGAACAAACTCTTTCATATTAATACCGGCAGCAGCCCTGAAGGCCAATTTAGCAATACGAGTATTGGCTTTTGCCACACGGTCTACGCTGTCGCCCCGAGCTTGAGGATCAAGATCAGTTATATCTTTGGCCAGCTTTTCCAGCAGTTTCTGTTTATCCATACGCGAGGCGCGCCGACGATCATTCAGCAACTCCTCTTTCAGCGTTGGACTCCACAGGAATGAGCGAACCTTGCGCAAGAATGACCGCGGGCACGCTTCTCCTTGATTATCAATGAGGTTTACAGCGATTGATGCGGGATCATCAGTGGATGTGTCAACCTCTTCATCCTGATGCATCGCATTGTATTTTTCAGGATCCAGTATTCCCAACTTTTGCAGATATTCTATATCCCGTTCAATACAGGCTTCAATTCTTGATCTCTGTACGCTGGCAAGCTCCAAAAACTCTGCAACATATTTACCCGCTTTACCTACCCGCTCCTCTTCACGCGTTAATTCAGCCACGGCTTTGGCATACTTGATAGCATCTTCGACTGAGTCTTTAGCTTTGACCTTAAGCGCGTTCGCTTTGTTTGCGGCACGATCGCAATCAAGCATGGCATTATACATATCCGTGAAACCAATTTGCCCTGCAAGGAAGGCAAGGTGTTTTAATTGCTTTTGTTCTAAAGCAAACCTCTGAGATTCCAGTTCTTTATTCTGCAATTCCAGCTCTTGCTTCTGTGAGGACAACTCTTCTATCTGTGAGTCAATTTCTTCGCCTTGCGAGTCTAATCCTTCACTATGTTCTGCCAGTTTTTTCTTCTGCGACTCGAGTTTTTCCAACTGGGCTGTCAAGCTGTCAATTGAGATTGAAAGATCATTAATCTCTGTATTCTTTTTGACTAATTCTACACGACCTGCTTCAGCCTTGTTACGGTGCCATAATTTTCGGATACCCAAAACAACCATATCCAGGACAAACCAGAACACCAACGTACCTAGCGCAGCAAGAATATAGATGGGTGCACCAACGATTCCCATCAGTACAAGACCAATCAGTGCCCCAATCAAAATATCAATAAGATTAAACAATATGTTTCGCTTATTTCTTGAAATCCATCGTCCAGCAGCACGGAATGACCTCGCGACAGATTCACACGCAGTATCCTTTCTCTGTAATGCTTCCTGACAGAAATAATCCTTGTCAGTTTCATCTAAACCTTTTGTTTTAACTTCTGCAGCTTCTTTTAAATCTCCATACTCCAAACCTACAACAGAATATTCTCCATAACTCTCGGCACGATACCGGATATCATACTTGATCATTTCACGATCAAACGATAATTGGGGCATCAATCGTAAATAACCATTATTCAATAATTCTGGCTCTGAAATACCGCTGGCATCAGAACAATAAATAGATTCCTCATCTGAAGAAATATCTTCGCTATCTGATGGCATGGTGCTTGCTGTCTCAAAGCCTTCTATATCTGAATCATCTGTAGATAAACCTGAATCCTCACTCTCCTGCGGAATGAGTTCATAGTTCTTAATTTCATTTTTAATTCTTATGATATCCATTGGTGTTAGTGTTTTTTTATTACCAAGGCCACAAGCCCGGCATACGTCATCAACATAACGCCTGACCTTGCCATACACCTCTACCTCATCTCCATATTGAAAATAGTCTTTTTTAAGCCCATCTTCATCCAGCATTTTCCCTACCAAAAATAACTGGAAACACTCTCTAGAGAAAGCATCTGGTAACTGACAGTTTTTCTTCAAAAAAGAATGAAAAATTAATTTATCGTAATCCCATTCACATAATTCATCCAGCCTGTTAACCACTTCAAGATCAACGACTTTTTGACAACCTGTGATGTAAAAATCATTATCACGTTTTTCCAGCTTACAAATACCCGCCAAGGCAAATGCTGCCGCAATTTTCATGTCTGATCGATTAACTATCTCACATTCACGTTCATCGATAGCAACCGTCTGCGGCTCAGGCTTACCGACATTTGCAAATGCACGATATATATTCAATGCCAATAACGGTTCAACATCATTAATGGAATTAACATGACGGAAATTCCAAGTGCATGAATTATCATTCGTATACGACACACCAGCAAAAGCCTTTCCATCAGAAAGACTAGACGGCAGATTCTCAAAGGCAGACTCTGAGCGTTTGCGCCTCTCCGTTGTCATATTGGGTGTCGTAGCCATATCGGATCCTCCGTATGTCTAATACACTTCTGCTAAACCAGACATCGTGTGTAACGATGCAGCGGTTAATCCATACCTACAGAAAATCCACTCCCTCTATAATCTTTGAAAGGCTTTTACAGCGAATAGTTCCCACTGCCCATAAAAAAAAGTCAAAAAAAAACGATAACCTGATAATTAACTCAAGTTACGCAGTAACGAATAACCTTAGCTGCTCGAATGATGCCCGCAGAGCGGTCATGTAAAGGGTGCTCTCTCTGATTAATACGCAGATACTGGCTCTCCAAGCCTGTTTTCACAGGTTATTCGTTCCCATAGCTGATCCCAGCGTCCTTTTGTCTCTGTCAGTGCCCGCATGCCAAGCA
>MUIA01000428.1 GCA_002084115.1 Oceanospirillales bacterium LUC14_002_19_P2
GGGGTTGCCGACATGTCTGATCCTTCAGAAGTTTTGATCTATACAAATCAATCGTCTTCTAAAGGCTATTTCTGTTGCAATCCCTCACTTTTCATCCGCCAACCTGTAAAAGCACCAAAAAACAACGGCAAACTGGTCTCCATACTCAAGCCTGAGGAACTCTTTAACCCCTGCGAACCCAACGTGACAGGTTGCATTCAGTGGGGTGAAGATCCCGCCGAGCCAGAGCAGTTCCGGAAAAACAACCTTCGTTTCCTGTCCGGCGAAAGCCTGCACCGCTGCTGGCTCAACGACCATTACCGTGATGCCGAAGTTCATAAAGGAGCGCCGCAATCCATTCCAGATTACAGGTAATGCAGAAAACGCAGCACGAAAATGCCCACGCTGACCGTCACCATTGACATCAGCGTGGTCAGCACCACGATACTCGCTGCCAGCTGGGCATTTCCCCCCATACTGCGGGCCATCACATAACTCGCGACCGCCGTAGGGCTGGCAGACAGAAGGAACACGACCCCCAGCAGCGTCCCGCGGTATCCGAGCCAGATAGCGCCCACCACCATCAATGCGGGTAAAATCAGCACTTTCGCCACCGTTGCCCATAATGACAGGCAACTGGCTTCCCGTAGGGCCCTGAGGCTCAGGGTGCCCCCGATACACAACAACGCCAGTGGCAGAGTAATAGAACTGAAATATTCCCCAACCCGAACCAGAACCGAAGGTAGTGGAAGTGCCAAGCGGTTGATCACCAGCCCAACAGCAATGGCAACAATCAACGGGTTGCCAAACAGATTCCTCGCCAACCTCGTCCATTGCAGCGAAGGCTCATCCTCATGTCCACGCTGAGCCCCTACCAGCACCAGCACTGACAGCACATTGTAAAGCGGTACAAGAAATGCCATCAGCAAAGACGCGATGGATACCCCTTCCTGACCATACATATTGGCAACAAGCGCCAGTCCGGTAATCGCCAGATTGCCCCGGAAGGCTCCCTGAACAAAAACGCCTCGATCTAACGCCACCGAGGCAATCCTGCCAGCCAACAGCCACAAAATACCGACAGAAGCTATCGTCATGGCGACGGTAAACGCAATCAGCTGTCGGTCAAGCGCCAGACCAAGATCCATGCGCACCGTTCCGAGGAACAGAACAGCAGGCAGTCCAAAATTCACCACTAACCGAGAAGCGGTATCCATGAAAGGGTCATCAATGATCTGGAACCGTCTCAAAACCAGCCCCAGGAACATCATGACAAAAATCGGCAGTGTGACGCCCGCCGTAAAATTCAGTGCCTCCAGAACCATTCATCGCCCCTAGCAACGCTATGTCCAGTCCGGACACACAATTTACCCATAGCGAAAGTGATACCAACAGCACGCCTCGCCACGACTTCGAATAGCCTACGACAATACAACCAAAAAATATTTGATCCAGACCGTTTCAGGGACTCAAGCTACGGGTTCGCAGACCGATATGTCTTCAATCGGAATTTTCGAGCAGCAAGCTTATGCGATGAGTCATGGCGGTTAGTAATATGCAGATGCCTGACCATGAATAAAAAATCTTGCGCCAACGCCTCGTATTCCGACCCTTTTCATCAATACTGAATACCAATGGATCTGAAATGCACAAGGAACAGGACGTGACCCACAAGCACTGGCGCCGGCTGAACAGACTGGAGAAGCGAATCGGTGATATCGCGCTATGGATTTTCATTGCCACAGCCCTCTATCTTCCCTTTCATATGCTGCAGCAGTAATCAGCGTGAGCATCCCCGGCTCGTCCAGGGGTGCTCCTCTCTTCAAAACGCTTTCAATGTATCCTCAATAATGGACAGGCTCTGGCTGACTTGGGCGTCATTGATGACCAGTGGCGGCGACAGGCGGATAGTGTCCCGGTGGGTAGGCTTGGCCAGTAGCCCTTTTTCTGCCAGCTTGAGGCAGACATCCCAGGCTTCAGCGCCATTTAGCGGCTCAATATCGATGGCATTCAGCAACCCCTTGCCCCTTACGCGCCTCAACATGGGATGCTGGATCAGCGCCAAACCATCCCTTAAGACCTGTCCCAGGCGATCGGCATTCTCAGCCAGCTTTTCATCCCGCACCACCTCCATGGCAGCGGTGGCCACACGACAGCCAAGAGGATTGCCACCATAGGTCGAACCATGTTGTCCCGGTTGGATACAGAGCATCACCTCATCGCTGGCCAGCACCGCAGACACAGGCAATACACCGCCGGAAAGCGCCTTACCCAGAATGAGCACATCAGGGCGTACCTGCTCATGATCCACAGCCAGTAATCGACCGGTTCGGGCAATGCCTGTCTGGATTTCATCCCCAATAAACAGGACACCGTATTGATCACATAAGGCTCGAACCTGCTGCAAGTAGCCGGCATCCGGCACAATCACGCCGGCTTCACCCTGGATCGGCTCAACCAAAAAACCCGTAACATGCGGCTGACTCAGGGCCTGCTCGAGACTGGCTACATCGTTATAAGGAATGGAAATAAATCCTGGTGTATAGGGGCCATATTCATTCCGTGCATCAGGATCATTGGAGAAAGAGATAATGGTCGTCGTCCGGCCGTGGAAATTCCCATCACAAACTACGATGGTGGCTTTTTCCGGGGGGATCCCCTTGTTCTGGTAGCCCCACTTTCGGCAGAGCTTTATGGCGGTTTCAACCGCTTCAGCCCCGGTATTCATTGGTAGCATGCGCTCATAGCCAAACGTCTGACAGAGAAAGGCTTCGAACGGCCCCAACTCGCTGCTGTAAAAAGCCCTGGACGTCAAAGTCAGCGCAGATGCCTGATCAACCAGCGCCTGTATAATCCTCGGGTGACAATGCCCCTGATTAACGGCGGAATAAGCGGAGAGAAAATCAAAATAAACCTTGCCGTCAACATCCCAAACCTCTACCCCTTGGCCTTTTGCCAGCACCACGGGCAACGGGTGGTAATTGTGGGCACCATGTTCAGCTTCCAGCTGCATGATGGCATCTGCGGATAATCCCTTCACCATAGTCCCCCTCCCCATCCTGTTACAGTGTCACTTAGAACGCCATGCCAACCACTCGCCCTCTCTAGGAGAGTAATGGCATTTATCGTGAAGCGCCAAATTCAGGAAGGCAGGTCGACTTAGCCAGATTCGATATCAGCGCTACCAAAATCCACCAAAGAGGCTGTCGCGAAACCAGTATCAACGGGTAATATACACACAGCTGCAGATAGCCCGTAACGACCAATGACAACAAAGCAAAAAATTGACCTCTGCCGAACTCCACAATTCGATTTTTT
>MUIA01000165.1 GCA_002084115.1 Oceanospirillales bacterium LUC14_002_19_P2
TGAGTAGCCCAGGGCCCGAAGTCCTTTAGCCACAGAGTAATACAGAGTAATAAAGCAGCAGCCCCACAGGAAATTCGAAATTGAATGGTCAGACTGCGGCTTTATGAAATATCCGGGCTAGAACCACCACCAGGACGCGTCTTGCGCTACCTGATTCAGTGTTTCCGGAACCGGCGCAGACAGCAGCACGACCGGATGCAACTCACGGGTCTGCTCAAGCTCTGCCTTGGCCGAGGCGCGGGAAACAAACTGCATGGGGCCATCCCCCAGGGGCATATCACTTGCCGTCGGATCCAGTCTCGGCGAGGTTAACTCTGCATAACGCAGGTAGTAAGTTGCGCCACCGGCCACATCCAGGGAAAAACTGGCGATCCGGTTGAAGTTGATAGGCTGTTCGGACAGAAAGGAATCTTCAAGAAAAAACAGATCCACCCCAAAGAACGGACGTTTGAGCATAAAATGATATTTCCCCGGTGCCAGCGCCAGCATTTGATAACCGTTGCTGCTGATATTCACGACAGGTTCACCATTGATGTAAACCGTTGGCGCTTCCAGCTCTTCCTCGGCCCATTCACTGTAAGGGCGATAGATAATGACATGGGCATTATCGAGTTCAGGTGTAGCCTGCGCCGCATACAAAGGCCCTTCAACGGGTTTCAGGTAAGCCCCGAACGTTCTGTCCCAGGAGCTGCAGGCAGTCAGCAGATAAAGAACGCACAGCACAGCGCTGATTCGGCTGAGTAATTTCATTATTGTTATTCTCCACACAGTCGCGTGCTCATTCTGCCTGTTTTTTGCAGACTGTGCTATCCATCAGGTAGTCATCCAGGGCGCAACCCCAATGGCTGTCATGATGAGCTCAACCGACAGTGCCGCCAGTATCATGCCCATATTACGGACAATGATCGCTGAACCGTTATGCCCAATCACCTTGAATATACGGTCAGCCATGAGCATCAGACCACAGGTCACCAGCAAGACAAGTAATAGCACCGCTGCAGTCGCCGTTTGTTGATAGAGCGTTTTAACGTGGTTATCCGTTAGAGTAATCACTGCCATGATCGCCCCGGGACTCGCTATGGAAGGAACTGCCAGCGGGAAAACGGCCAGATCATGTCCCGGCTCAGTTTCACCCGGCTCTTGGATATGTGTTGAAAAGATCATCTGCAAGCCAAACAGGAACAGAATGACGCCACCTGCCAACTGCAGCGAGATCAACTTGATATCCATGGCGGTCAATATCAGCTGACCAAGAATCAATGCCGCAATCAGCACCATGCTCGCATACAGTGTCGCCTTGATCGCGGTTTTTCGCCGCTGCTGGGCAGACAGTCGTGCCGTGAGTCCGGTGAACAGTGCCAACGTCCCTACCGGGTCAATCGTCGACCATAACATCATGAAATCTTTAACTAACATTTCCATTGGGTACCACCTGAGGTTATTCCGTTACTATCGGCGCGTTGTTTATCAGAAATCGCCGATTACCACCAACCCCTTTATGTAGCGTATTGTTTGCAATACGAAAATCTGACAATTACCTTCTGACGGAAGTCTGTGGCCAGCCGATACAGATCAATAATCTCCCGTGCCAAGAGGCATACTATAAGCGGTAAGAACACCCTGATCGTTTCCAAACGGGGGAAATAATAAGCATGCAACTGTCATTTCTAGGGGCTGCCGGTACCGTCACCGGTTCCAAGTATCTGGTGACATTTAATGGTTTTCGGCTATTGGTCGACTGTGGGCTTTACCAGGGACTCAAAGACTACCGTCGTCGAAACTGGCAGCCCTTACCTGTACCGACAGAAGATATTGATGCCATCGTCCTGACCCATGCGCATATTGATCACAGTGGCTATCTGCCTGCGCTAGTCAGACAGGGGTATGATGGCCCTGTCTACTGCAGCCAGGGCACCAGGGACTTATGTCGTGTACTGCTCCCTGACGCCGGCTACCTTCAGGAAGAAGATGCCCGATTTGCCAACAAGCATGGCTTTTCCAGGCACCAGCCTGCCCTGCCTTTGTATACTGAAGAAGACGCTCGTCGTGCGTTAAAACTGTTTAGCCCTCTGCCTCTCGATAGCATCAACGATATCGGTAACGGTTTGACCCTGCGGCTGAGACCGGCAGGCCATATTCTGGGCGCCTGCACTCTGGAGGTATTCAATGGACGACATCTCCTCTGTTTCAGCGGTGACCTTGGCCGAGCCGATGACCCCATCATGTACCCACCCGATCCGATGCCTCGGGCCGATTACCTGGTGCTGGAATCCACCTATGGCGATCGCCTGCATGCAGAAACCGATTCGTTAGCGACACTGGAACAGATCATTAATAAAACAGCGAAACGGGGCGGCATTGTATTGATGCCCGCATTCGCGGTTGGCAGGGCGCAACTCGCCTTGCATATGATCAGCCAGCTCAAGCTTCAGAACCGCATTCCCCGTGAATTGCCGATCTACCTGAACAGTCCCATGGCCATCAAGGCAACAGAGCTGTTTTACCAGCACCCGGAGAAACACCGGTTGACCCGTGAAGACTGCGAGCGCATTGATACCGGCACTCTATATGTACGCACTATGGAAGAGTCCATGGCACTTAATCGACGCACCTTTCCTGCCATTATCATCTCCGCCAGCGGCATGGCCAGTGGCGGCCGCGTGCTACATCATCTGACCACCCTTGCACCCAATCACCGTAACAGCATCGTATTCATGGGATTCCAGACGCCAGGCACTCGCGGTGAAAAAATGGTGAATGGCGCACGAGAGGTAAAAATCCACGGTCGGCAGGTGGCGATCAATGCGGATGTTCATAACCTGGAAGGCTTGTCCGCCCATGCCGATTACCAGGGGATTCTCGACTGGCTCACAGAGGTGCACCAGCCCCCCAAGAAAGTCTTCGTCACTCACGGTGAACCCACAGCATCGGATGCATTAGCGAACCATATTCAGACACGCTTTGGCTGGTCTGCCGGCGTACCGGAACTGGGTACAACGATTGAGATTCCGGATCCCGACTGATCAGACACTGAAACGTTTCATCCAAAGCCCATGGAGATTGCAGTCACTCACGGCGAACAGGACACTTCCCGGCGGAAGGCGTAGCACAAACAGCCCTTCTGCCACAGATAGGGCGGCATGAAATGACATCCCGCACAGCTCTTGGCGCTGATGATCATAAAGGCGAAGCGCGGATATATGGTGCGCAACGGTCTGGACATGCCGGACCACAATACCGATGTGCACCAGCTCCCCTTCCCGGCAAATTGTCACATCCGGAATGTGGGCGTCTCCACCAGCACGACTCTGCCAACCGCCAGTCAGCGTAATCTGCTGTACAACCTCTGCCGTACTATCCCGCCCAAGCCCCAGCGCCATTGATGCCGTGCCAGCCAGCAAACCGTAATGCAGGAACGTTCTTCTCATCATGCCATCGCTCATTACATCGCACCTTTACTGCCCGGGTCATGCTGCAAAGCTTAGCAATGAAAGCGCCTCAGAGAGTGGCCACGAACTCACAGAGATGGCAGAATACTCCGAGAATCAATAACAACAATAATGACAAGAACAGCTATGAAGTTGACCAGACAACTTTATCCCTTACTGCTTCTGCTGAGTTCAATCTCGCTTGCTCATGCCGCAGAAACGGATACTGCCGAACAAGCCGTTAAGATTTATGACATGGGCGATAACTACCATAATTACCCGCCTGATCACATCGAACCCCCTGCAGATGCCCCTCTGCGCTATGGGCGCACCACGTCCCTGACCTTTCCACTGCCCAGTATGGCCAGTGAAGACATGGCCGATGCCTCCGTCCCCGGTGCCCTTCAGGCAACAGCAGCAGGTCAGGCTGACGATGATGAGCGGGAAAAACATAACGTCAATGTTGGAATCACGATCGACGAACTGGAAGACACCATTGATTTTGCACTGCCTGATGACAACCTGGGCAACCAGGGACAGCAGCGGCCAACCACCATCAGCATTGATGTGACCTACAGTAATGACAGTTCAACGGATGTGCATGTTACGGCAACGACCACGTCGTACAATGAATAACCTTGAATAAAACAGAGATATGAATTAGAGCGAAGGTTAAATATAAACGAGAAAATTATAAATATTTAAATAGCCTTATTAGGCATAACATTAATAAGGCTATTTAATGAATCACCTTTTTGCCGGGCTCATCTCTTTCCCGAAACCAGGCTTTTAATTGTTCCCTGACTGTTTTTGATTCCACCAGAAACTCCGGATGTAACGAGTGTCTGACAGATTTAACCTTGCCATCAAGTTCTTCAAGGCGCTCTATGGCAATATCAATATTATTGTCTTTAATGAAACGAACCATTTCCGAGGTTGGTCCACAAATCGCCTGCCGGTACTCCTTGTCCATAATAACCCCCAATTCCAACGGAACAATAACCACGAGCAGCCCTAATTCGCCTTATTTGTGAATTTTTTTATTTGAATTAAGCATTTTTACTGACTGTGTATATACTGGAAGCCTCACAGTCAGGAAGAGGACGTTCCCTGACTATATCGCCTATGGGCGAAAAAGGTTTAACCGCCAAGGTTGGCATAAATCAAACGGCAGACACCAGCAATGGGCAGGCATACAAGCTTTGAACTGACTGAAGTACTGAGTCAGGCGATGGATTTATTCTGGCGTCTTGGCTATGCCAGTACATCCATGCGTAATGTTGAGGAGGTTACGGGCTTAAATTCCGGTAGCCTCTACCACCATTTCAGCAGTAAGGAAGGCCTCTACAAAGCGGTTATTGAGCATTATTACACCGCCATACTCCAGCCTCGCCTGTACCATTATCGTAACACCGCCGCGCCCAGAGAATGCCTTCGGCGCTTTTTCACAACCAGTTATCGTCATTTCCCGGCCAAAGAATACCGCGGGCACTGCCTGCTATTGTTAGCTGTAGTGGAAACCAAACACCATGACGATTTAAGCCCACAGTTTCAGCAGTATATTGCTGAATTAAAACAGGACTTTACCGCTATTCTGACGCTGGATACTGAGCTGAAAGTCCCGGAGGCCAGCGCGGATTATCTCTTTGAATGCTATATCTCGCTGCAGTTCTATGCCTGCCTCAATCCCAGCCGGAAATTCCTGGACAACAAGGTACGCGTGTTCTTTGAAAGATTAGTCCTGCTGGATCGCTAGCTCACTGTAATTCCCGGCCCCCTGTGCAATAATCCCGCTTCTGATCCGACATGTCTGAAGTGCAGTACTTATGGCCATTAGCAATATTATTGTTCACCATCTTGAGCGCAATCCGGATGCTGACAGCTCCACTGTTCACCCCCGGTCAACCCCGCTGCCGGTGACACCGGCGACAGAAGGCCTGCTGCAGGATCTGCTGCAAAGCTACAACCAGAAATCGGACAAGGCCCATGGCTGTTTCCCCGAGCCCGAGGGTGAATCTGGGCTCCAGCAATGGCTCAAGGCCTACCTGGATGAACAGCTGCCCTTCGTCGACTTCAGTCTCAAGACCACAGAAAGCCTCAAAGAAAAGCTCGATGCCGCCGGCATGTTTCCGGGCGGGTTCGTGCTAATTGCCCATTATCGCAGCGGCCTGACCCAGTACCTGCTGATCACTCTGGTCAGCCCGGCCAGCAGCGTCACGGTCACAGACCAGCTGGATATTATTGATACTGCCTACCTTGATATGGGGCGTCTTAACCTGGCTGCCCGCATCAACATTACGGAGTGGCAGAACAACCCACAGGCTCAACGTTATATTTCCTGGATCAAACCCCGTGGCGGACGCCGCCTCAGCGACTGCTTCAGGGATTTCCTGGGAGGCACCGAAACAGCCAATACCAAGAAAGATACCGATACCCTGATGAACGCCGTCGAAGCTTACTGTGACACCAGTGAAACACCGGCAGAACAGGGCGGTGTCAAAAAACGTGTCTATGAATACTGCAATGAGCAGCTTCAATCCAGCGAAGCGATTTCCCTGGACGAGTTATCAGCCTTCCTGAACGAAGCGGAGCCCGACAACTTTTCCCGCTTCGTCAATACACGGGATTATGACGTAGCCCCGGAAATCACCCCCAGCAAAAGTCAGCTGAAACGATTGATTCGTTATTCCGGCCGTGCCAAGGGATTCAATATCGCCTTCGAGGCAGAGCTACTGGGCAGTCGCATCATCTATAACCGGGAAACCGACACCCTGACAATTCAGGGCATCCCCGACAACCTCAAGTCCCAACTTGAAAAAGCCTGAGAATCACTGACCGCCGCTTGTGCATGAGGACGTGACCTATGAAGTCGATCAGAATATGGGATATACCGACTCGCCTGTTCCACTGGTTTCTGGTGCTGGTGATTGCCGGTCTCTGGTATACCGGTACTGAAGGGGATATGGACAGGCATCTGCCACTGGCGTATTTCACGCTGGCACTGCTGCTGTTTCGGTTGATCTGGGGATTTGTCGGTGGTTTCTATTCGCGATTCTCTGCGTTTCAGCTAGCACCAATGAATGCGATCCGTTATATCCGCAGCGGCCTCAAGAGCGATTATCCTGGCCATAACCCGCTGGGAAGCTGGAGCGTTGTAGCGTTACTGCTCTGCATCGCCGTGCAACTAACCACCGGGCTATTTGCCAATGACTCTATTCTGACCGAAGGACCACTGGCTCACTATGTATCCAGTGATCTCAGCGATCAAATGACCAGCTGGCATGCCCTGAACTTCAATATTCTGCTGGGGCTCATCGCCCTGCATATCGCAGCCGTAGTTTTTTATACCGCCGTCAAACGGGATGACATTCTACCTGCCATGATTACCGGTAAACGCTCGGTTTCGGAAAATGTAGACGAGCCTGCCCGCAAAAACCCCGCTTACAGCATAATTTCTATTGCTGTTGCCGCCGGGGTCGTATGGTTAATAACACAGCTAGGCTATTAAGAATTCGACAGAATAATAGGGCAATAAAAAAAGCAGCAATCGAACATTCCATTGCTGCTTTTTATTTTATTAGCACCAGGTCTTACTTGTACTTGTAAGGTTTATGGCAGCTGCCACAGGCATCTGCTGTTGCTTTAAATTCGGCACGGATATCGCCCATATCGCCTTTGGCTGCAACCTGTTGCAGCTTCAGCGCCTGACCATGAAACTCTTTCATTTTCTGATCAAAGTCAGCCTTTTTCTCCCAGATAGCCGGCTTTGACTTCGAATCATCCGTCAGGCGCTTTTCAGTAAAGCCCTCATAGGACCAACTGCTTAGCGCTGCCAACCGGTCGGCATCAGCGGAAAAACGCGCTGCATCATAAGGTAACTTGCCTTTGATCATGTCACCCATTTCACCAAAATAGGTACCAATCAAATGCATATGTGCTTTACGCAGGGCAACTGCATCTTCATCTTTATCGAAGGTAACGGCGTGTGCAGACACATTGAACGCAACTGCCGCCAAACTCATCAAGGCTATCTTTTTCATCAGCTTATCGACTCTCTCGTTCTGTTGTTGTTCAGAGTAATCTCACGGTGACGCGGTGGCTCGTCATAAGCCTGAAAAGGGACCGTTATCATTGGATTCCGGGCGAGAGTCTAGCATAGCCCCCTCGCCAGAACAGCGAGAAAGCGCCACGAAGAACGTAAAGAAACGAAAATTATTTACGCTTACAAGAGAAGGGATATGAAAAGCAGAACATCTGCCACCACCGATACACGCGATGGTGGCAGATGTAATTAATCAGACGTTGAAGCGGAAGTGCAGGACGTCACCGTCCTGGACAATATACTCTTTACCTTCAACGCGCAGACGACCGGCTTCCTTGGCGCCCTGCTCACCATTGTACTTGGTGAAATCTTCATAGCTGGTCACTTCAGCACGAATGAAACCACGCTGGAAATCAGTGTGGATAACACCGGCCGCTTCCGGTGCGGTTGCGCCAACCTTCACGGTCCAGGCTCGCACTTCCTTCACACCAGCCGTGAAGTATGTCTGCAGACCAAGCAGCTCATAGCCCGCACGAATAACGCGATCCAGGCCCGGCTCTTCCATTCCCAGGTCAGCCAAGAATTCACCTTTCTCTTCGTCATCCAGCTCGGCGATTTCAGCTTCCAGCTTGTTGCAGATTGGCACCACGATAGAACCTTCCGCTTCAGCCAGCGCATACACTTTGTCCAGGTGAGGATTATTCTCAAAACCATCCTCATCCACATTGGCAATATACATGGTCGGCTTACTGGTAAGCATGTGGAACATTTTGACCAGCTTCCACTCTTCCGGCGTAAAGCTCAGGCTGCGCACCGGACGCCCTTCTTCCAGGGCCGGAATCATTTTTTCCAGCAACGCTTTCTGGGCCAGCGCTTCCTTGTCGCCCCCCTTGGCGGCACGAGAGATACGCTTCTCCTGCTTTTCCAGACTGTCCAGATCCGCCAGGGCCAGCTCAGTGTTGATGATTTCGATATCAGAGATCGGATCAATCCGGTTGGCAACGTGAATGACATTGTCATTTTCAAAGCAACGCACCACGTGAGCAATGGCATCGGTTTCCCGGATATTGGCCAGGAACTGGTTACCCAGGCCTTCACCTTTGGAAGCACCTGCCACCAGGCCGGCGATATCCACAAATTCCATGGTGGTTGGCAATACCCGCTGGGGCTTCACAATCGCAGCCAGCCTGTCCAGACGGGGATCCGGCATAGGCACTACGCCTGCATTCGGCTCGATAGTGCAGAAAGGGAAGTTTTCCGCATCAATACCCGCCTTGGTCAGGGCGTTGAAGAGAGTGGACTTACCAACATTGGGCAGTCCAACTATGCCGCATTTAAAACCCATGCTTGTCTACCTTATTCAGCAGAAGAATCGTCAATAAAACCGGCGGATTATACGGGCTGAAAAGACGCTGCGCAAAAATGCTGCAAATCCATTCATTCTCAAGGTGAGCAGCGGGCATTTACACGCTAGATTTTTAACAGGGACTGCCGGAAAAGAGAGCCAAAACACCATGGATTACCGGGATTTGCGTCAGGGAATCATCACTTCGATGTTGATGGCATCGTTGCTGGGTGTGGCAGGCGTCAGTCCGGTGACGGCCAACCAGGAAGCCGAGGCAAAACAGGATATTCTGGATTTTGTCCAATCCCGCAATCAGCAGCACTACATGCAGACCCTGAATGCGCATGCCAAAGAACTGGTCACATTATTTTCCAGCAAATCATTACAGCAGCTTCAAAAAAATAATGACCGAACCATCCAGGGTAAACCGCTGACAGGGCTGGATTCAGACATAGGCATAGCACTTGATAAGCTTACCGATGATCAACGCACCTATCTCCACCAACTGCTCGCCACTGCACTGGACACCGGTGGTTACCAGCGCCTGACCGCCATACTGAACCAGAAATTCCTGCACCAGGAAATGGCTGGCCATGACAGCGACCTGCTGACGGATCGCCTGCCTGAAGAACGACTCCTGCTGACCGGCAACCCTGGCAGCCATGAATGGGGCATCCGTCTTGGTGGTCCATGGCTCAATATTGATTTCTTTTTCGATATGGCCGAAGGACGAAGCCGTGTCAGCACCGGCCCACTCTTCATGGCCAGCTATCCGACTCAGGTACCACCGGCACCCACCATTGATCTCAGCCAGAATTCAACTGAAATCCACTACCCTTATCTGCGCTGGCATGAGCAGGCCGGCCAGACCGTACTCTGGCAAGCGGGCCATTTTGCCCGAACCACGGTCAAGGAACTGCGATCTGTTGTGCGCTACAAAACCTGCCTGAATCGGCAGACGCTCACTGACGAATGCCAGATGATTCCCAAACTGCCAGACTCAGCGACATTCCTGACGCCGGCCATGCCCACTGTCCGGATTGACCAGCTGACGGTGGCGGAGCGTTATTATTTCAAACGTTTTGTGAAAACGGTTCTGGAAAACTGGCAGCCGGAGACCCGCGATCCATCCGACACCATGGAACAATTGAATCTGGCCAGACTGGCCTGGGCGGGTAATCCTGATGAACAGGATCAGGGGTTTTATCTCCGTATCCAGTCAGAGTCCCTGCTGATTGAACTTTTACAGACCCCAATGACGCTTACCACCGACACCATGGGACTGCCGAATAATGCAACCTTCATGGTCTTCCGGGATCTCAGTTCACCCCATGATTTTGATCCACTCAGCAACACACTCAAATTGCTGAATCAGGCTCGAAAGGAAGCAGCAGCTGAGCAATCATCAGCGATGTCGCAAAGCATGGAAGCAGTCAGCCCTGCACTGATGATGGGCGAACCCACTCAAAACCACATGCGATCCAGTGATTCCATTACCTGGCTCAGGGATTCTGCCTACCTGGAAGGAATAGAAATAAAAATTGGGTATGAAGGTAACCAGGTCGCTACGGGCACACCGTTTTACCCTGTCGTACGGACACGCTTGAATGGCAGTTTGCACAAGAACATGCGCGTCAGCGTGACACTACAGGATCAGCATGGTCAAGCCCTTATCGTCGGACATCCGCTCAAATATGATAACGAAAGAGGGATCTATTCCAGCGTCTTAAACCTGCCGGAAACCCTGAGTGGAGCCCCAGTGATTATCACCTATTCGGTACATCAACCGGGTAGTCAGTATGAAGGAATATACGACGCGACACTAAGGCCGGATATGCCACTGGATAACGCGCCAGGCAGCTCAGGCCGAAAAGGTATGTAACGTCTGTACAGCCTTGGCCCATGAGCCATCCAACACCTCAGGCATAAGGCGAACCGACTCATCAATGACAGCACGGATTTTGTCATCATCCTGCCTTGAAGGCTTGTTCAGCACATAACCCACAACCTTGCTGCTATCACCGGGATGACCGACCCCGATTCGCAAACGCAGAAAGTCCCGATTATTGCCCAGACGACTGATAATATCCCGCAACCCGTTATGGCCACCATGACCACCACCCTGCTTGAGACGCGCGGTTCCGACCGGAATATCGAGCTCATCATGGGCAACAAGAATGGATTGGGGAGGAATACGGTAGAAATTCGAGATAGCCGCTACAGCCTGGCCACTACGATTCATGAATGTGGTGGGATAAAGCAACCGGATATCACGTCCGCCCAAGTAGATTTTGGCGGTTAAACCATGAAATTTCTTTTCCGGCTGAAGGCTGGCACCGCAGCTGCGGGCCAGCGCTTCAAGAAACCAGACGCCGGCATTGTGGCGTGTATCTTCATATTCTGCACCGGGATTACCCAGGCCAACAATCAGTTCGACAGCCTCATTCGGGGTTGTCTGCGCCACAATGTCGTCTCCGTCCGTGTCAGGGCTTACTCAGCGCTGCTTTCGCCTTCGCCTTCAGCGGCTTCATCAGCTGCGTCTTCCTTGGTTGCACGTACTGCCTGAACACCGGCTACCGGCAGGTCGTGGTCTTCACCGTGCATCAGGTGAACCAGCTTGACACCTTCAGCAACCTTCAGCTCAGACAGGTGAACACTGCCACCCAGCTCAACGGCTTCCATGTCAACTTCGATGAACTCAGGCAGATCCTTCGGCAGGCAGCGAACTTCTACTTCTACCATGTTGTGAGTGATCGCACCACCAGACTTGGCACCGGCACACAGCTCTTCGTTGATGAAGTGCAGCGGTACGTTGGTGGTGATTTCAGTGGCAGCATCAACACGCAGGAAGTCCATGTGCATGGCGAACTCCTTAGCAGGATGACGCTGAATATCCTTCAGGATAGCCTGCTCGGTCTTGCCTTCAACGTTCAGGGTAACGATCTGGGCGTAGAACGCTTCGCTTTCCAGCGCCTTACGAACGTCCTTGGCCATCAGAGTGATCTGGGTGGCATCGGCATTGGCACCGTAGATAATAGCAGGCAGTTTTTCTGCGTGACGCAGGCGGCGGCTCGCACCTTTCCCTACATCCTTACGCAGTTCAGCATTCAGAACGATTGCTTCAGACATGGTCTTCTCCAAAAAAAATAAAAACCGTGACAGACGGCGACCAGCCTGCCACAGCGGATAACGAAGCGGCGTATCATACCTGCAATACTGACTTTGTCAAAGCCGTATCATCCGGGGCAAAACCGGCAGACTATCGGTAGATACATCACCCATAAAAAAAGCAGCCATTAAAGGCTGCTTTTTTTCAGAGCAATGACGCTAATTAGCGAAACATAGCACTGATAGATTCAGCATTACTGATACGACGCACGGATTCTGCAACAAGCGGAGACATATCCAACTGACGGATACGATCCACGGCACGGGCAGCCGGGGTCAGCGGGATGGTATTGGTGACAACCAGCTCATCCAGCTCGGAGTTCGCCACATTCTCCAGCGCGCGGCCAGACAATACCGGATGAGTCGCATAAGCGAACACCTGCTTGGCACCCTTTTCTTTCAGTGCAATGGTAGCCTGGCACAGCGTGCCGGCAGTATCGACCATATCGTCAACAAGAATACAGGTACGGCCATTCACATCACCGATGATGTTCATGACTTCTGCTTTATTGGCTTCAGGACGACGCTTATCGATGATCGCCAGCTCAGCATTCAGACGCTTGGCCACCGCACGGGCACGGACAACACCGCCATGGTCAGGGGAAACAATGACCATGTTATCGAGATTTCTACGCTCGATATCGTCCAGCAGAACCGGAGAGCCGTAGATGTTGTCCACAGGAATATCAAAGAATCCCTGAATCTGGTCGGCATGCAGGTCAACGGTCAGCACACGGTCAACCCCAACGCTGGCGATCATATCGGCAACGACTTTGGCGCTGATAGCTACACGGGTTGAACGGGGGCGACGATCCTGGCGGGCATAACCGAAATAGGGAATAACAGCTGTAACACGGGCAGCAGAGGAACGGCGCATGGCATCGGCCATGACCAGGAGTTCCATCAGGTTATCATTGGTCGGTGCACAAGTGGACTGGATGATGAAGACATCCTTGCCGCGCACATTTTCCTGGATTTCAACAGAGACTTCTCCGTCACTGAAGCGTCCCACACTGGCTTTTCCCAGTGGGATATGCAGGTGATCGACGACCTTCTGAACGAGTTCCGGGTTAGAATTACCGGCGAACACCATCATCTTCGACACAGTAGCACCTTGAGTCTCTTTGCAGTTTGGAAAGCGTTATCAAGTACGCGGGTACAGTTGATGCCTATGCTTGAAAGTCTGGCTGGGGTGGCAGGATTCGAACCTACGCATGACGGGATCAAAACCCGTTGCCTTACCGCTTGGCGACACCCCAGTTACGGTCATCATTTTATAATCTACCCGGCTCCCTGCCAGCGTTGCGATTATCCCCGATGGCCGGATCTTTCGCAATATCATCAGCCTTCAGGGCTCGTTCACTGAGTCACCGTTAGAAGGCGGCGCTACTCTACAAAGTGACACAAAAACTGTCAAACGCGGAATATGCATACTTTACGTGGGATTAACGCTAAGCCGACAGTTGCCAGCGTCGAACCAGCAGCGTGACTTTAATATCGCCTTTCTGCAATTTAAGTCGCCCTGGCAACTCGTAGCCAGACGTGACGCCAAACCGGTCAAACGCGATCGTCCATCCAGCCTGATTCAGTGACTGCAGTCGATTCATGTCGTTCAGCTGCAAATCCGCATATTCTCCCGGGGCAGGCACGCCTTTGACCCAATACTGCAGCAAGCGAAACGGTATGACCCAACCGGTCTGCCGATAAACCAGCGCTTCGAGCGAAGGCCCCATGAGAACGCCTTCATCAGGCACGGTCATGACGACATGACCTGGGACTCCCTCAATACTGGCAAGACTCTGCCCAAAGGGGCCAGTCAAATAAACGGTATAACTGCCCGCCTGTTCTTCCCACTCCAGCGTGGCACTACCGGCTTCCGATGCCGTTCTGACACCCAGTTTTCCCGACAGTTGCCACTGATCCAGCACAGTCATCACCTCAACATGCTCCTGCCAGGATCGCTGCTCCACATCCTGCGACAACGGGGCACGGCCAGCACATCCGGCAAGAACCAGCAGAAACGACAGACCGGCCCAATACCGGACAGCACCCAACAGACGACACATTTGCTGAACACCCTTCAATAAACAGGCCCGCACCAACAGGCACGGGCCAGGTCGAATATCAATAAATACTTTACTAAACAACGTGAGCGCAGCGGCTTATTGCCCGCCCTGAAGACGCTCCATAGTTTCCTTGAGTATTTCACTATCAGGCTGCCTTTCCAGTGCCTGCTCCCAGACCAGCGTGGCCTCCTTACGGCTGCCCTTGACCCAAAGAACCTCACCTAAGTGTGCCGCCACATCTGCATCGGGCATTTTCTCATAAGCGGCACGCAGGTAGCGAAGCGCCTTCTCATAGTCCTGCTGCCGATAGGCTACCCAACCCATGCTGTCGATGATGGCCGGATCATCCGGCTTCAATTCATAAGCCTTGCCAACCAGCTCTTCCGCCTCATCAAACCGTTCGGTACGATCAGCCAGGGTATAACCCAGTGCATTCAATGCCGCCGCATTCTCGGCATCAATCGCCAGAATGCCTCGCAAGTCTTTTTCCAGCAGTGCCAGGTCGCTCATTTTTTCAGCCAGCATCGCGCGGGCATAGAGCAGGTTAATATTGTCGGGATAGGTTTTGATCGCCTTATTCAAAACCTCAGCGGCCTGCTCATAAGCCCGCTGCTCAATTAGCACATCCCCTTCCATCAGGTAAAACTGCGGCACAAACGCCGGATAAAGCTCACGGGCAGCCCGCAAGTCTTTCACCGCCTGGGGCCACTTTTCCTGATCCGCCAGCATTTGCGCCAGCGCAGCATAAGCCGGGATCAACTGTTTGCCCACACCCACATTCAAATAGTGCTGACGCGCCAGCTGCCAGTCTTCCTGCTGCTGAGCCAACCGTCCCAGGTAGAACTCAGCCAGGTTTTTGTGACTATTAAATGCCACCAAACGTTCAAAATAGCCCACCGCCTCTTCCGGCATATTATTTTCAAACGTGATTAATCCTAGCGATAGCAGAATATCCGGATCATTCGGTGACTGGAGCAGAAGAATCTCAAACTGTTCCTGAGCCTGATCCAACCGCTGTGCATGCACAAGCACCCGTGCATAAAGGAGGCGTAAACGGGTGTTATCCGGTGCATCTTCAACATAATCCGTCAGGAAGCGACGGGCATCATCGGGTCGCTCCATGGCCATTAACAGCCGTCCTTTGAGCATAACAGCCTTGAGGTTGTCCTCACGCTTCAAAATACGGTCGCAGAGCTTAATCGCTTCGGCATTACGACCGTTGTATTGCAGCAATATGGCTTTCCCCAACAACACCTGACTATTATTTGGATAACGCTTGAGGGCCTGATCAAAGGTCGCGATTAACATGTCGCGCTCTTCCTGAACCTGATCGGCCGCACTGACAGCAACAAATTCGAAACTGGCATCGCCGGCCATTTCCAGCACCCGCAACATTTCGTCGGCAGCGGTCTGATATTCACCGGCACGGGCCAGTTCAATTGCTCGCGCCTGTAACGCGGCAGGGTTTCCTGCATCAACACTCGCCCACAGTTCTGCCGCATCTCTGGAAGCCTGACGTGCACCAATATAGGCAGCTATCTGATAGGCGCGTGCTGCCAGCCCCGGATCACCGGTCTTATGCGCCTGCTGCATGTAATTCCCCAGCGCCAGGTCAAAGCGCTGGTTATGACCAGCCACTTCGGCCACCAGCAGATCATAAAGGGTATCCGGTTCAAATGAGGCGACAGGCTCACTACATTCCTCAACAGCTGCCGGTTCTGCTTCCGCACCAGTGGATGACATTGAGGACAACTGGGCACAACCGGTAAAGACTACCGTCGCCAGAAGTAACGGAAGATAACGCAGGCGGGATCTGATCTTTAACAACGTGATATTCTTCTTTCCGTGAAACCGAGCCTGGTGCAATAATGACACAAGCGCCGTGACAAACCCATCCCGACCCAAACACAAGATTTGCAGTTGACGTATATACATAGGAAAATTCTGTTTTCTCCATACTTCCCTGTGAGGCTGTCATTCCCGGTATGAATCGGTTATACGACGATAGGACAGGTGACAATCAGGGCTCAGTAACTTTAATACTAGCCTGAGTTACCGGAGAAGAGGGTGGCAATACCCGAAGTTTGCAGTAAAGCGAAAAATGCCATCCTGCAGACTAGGATGAAACGCTATCACCGTGAAGCTTTAGCCAGCTTGATGAGTAGAGACAAGAACAAGGTACCTGACGATTTATATGGGATTCTTGGCAGTCGGCATCAATCATCAGACAGCACCCGTCGGCCTGAGGGAACAGATTGCGTTCTCGCCTGAACAGCTGATTCCAGCCCTGCAGGATGTTCTGCAGCTGGAACCGGTCAGCGAGATCGCGATACTGTCAACCTGCAACCGCACAGAGCTGTACTGTTTCGGGGATGTCAAACCGGAACGGTTATACCAGTGGCTGTCTGACTTCCACCAGATCAACAGTCATGCACTGGCACAATACGCCTATGCCCACGCTGAAGAAGCGGCTATCCAGCACATCATGCGCGTGGCCTGCGGACTGGATTCTTTGGTTCTGGGTGAGCCCCAGATTCTAGGACAGATGAAATCCGCCTATGCAGTCGCTCGCGAAGCTGGCGCGACAGGCGCACACCTGAGCCGATTGTTTCAAGGCACTTTCACCACCGCAAAACAGGTACGGACACACACTGCGATTGGCGAAAACCCGGTTTCAGTGGCTTATGCCGCCGTCACTCTGTCACGCCAGATCTTTGCCGACCTGTCAGAAAATACCGCCCTGCTGATCGGCGCCGGTGAGACCATTGAACTGGTGGCCCGTCATCTTAAGGATCAAGGAATAGGCAATATCATTGTTGCCAACCGGACACTTGAGCGCGCCCTTCGACTAGCAGAAAGCGTCAACGGACATGCCATTTTTCTGTCTGATATTCCGGAAGAACTGCATAAGGCAGATATAGTCATTGCCTCAACCGCCAGCCAGCTACCCATTCTGGGCAAAGGTGCCGTGGAACGTGCGCTGAAAAAACGCCGCCATGCACCGATCTTCATGGTGGATATCGCGGTCCCCCGGGACATTGAACCAGAGGTCGGCGATCTGGCGGATGTTTACCTCTACACGGTGGACGACCTTCGCGAAGTCGTAGAAGACAACCTTCGCAGCCGCCAGAAAGCGGCACAGGCCGCAGAAGAAATCATTGCCACAGGATGTGACGCCTTCCTGAAACGCATCCGCGCCATGGACGTGGTGGATATTCTCAAGTCCTA
The DNA here is from genome assembly GCA_002084115.1 of Oceanospirillales bacterium LUC14_002_19_P2. Lineage (GTDB taxonomy): Bacteria > Pseudomonadota > Gammaproteobacteria > Pseudomonadales > Endozoicomonadaceae > Kistimonas. The sequence continues at coordinate 17,278 of MUIA01000165.1, forward strand.
CAGGGAGCAGGCAGAAATCATCCGTGACCACGAAATCAACAAGGCGCTCCGCCTGATCCAGAGTGGCCGTCCTGCCGATCAGGTTCTGACCCAGCTGGCCCGCGGCCTGACCAACAAACTGATTCACACGCCCTGCGTCCAGCTCCGCAAGGCCGGCAGCGAAGGGGACACTGCCTCCATCGCCCTGGCCAGGGATTTTTTTGATCTGCAGATTGCCGACACCCTGGAGCCTACCCCTATCAAGCCTGCGCCACTACAATCACGCCAGGCCACTGTACGGGCCGTCGACCCAACGCCGTTGAGCGACGTCCGCCCTCCCAAGGTAAAGAACCACAAACTTTAATATAATCAACAACTTATAAAGATTTCACATTACAAACGGGATTTCGTAAGTTTTTGATTTTTAAGGAAATGCATTTCTTTGTTGTAACAAGGTTTTTGAGCCGTTTTGGCGGCTCTAACCCTGTTCACACTGCTATTTACCAAGGGGTGAAACACCAGTGCGCCCCTCTCTGGAATCATCATTTGGTATCAAGTAAGAGGCTTCCCGGTAAGCCTGTTCCAGACTCTCCAGACACTCACGTTTGGTATCTTGGCACCTTTCGCAACAGTCGTTCTTTTCATCACGAACCGACTCGCTCAACAGGTTCGCCACACCGCGCAGGATTGAGAGAATTTTCATCATTGTTCTCGTTCTCGTACGTCTGCTCAACTTTAGGTTTCTATATACTGTATATTTATAAAGTTTTTTGCACAACCGTACCATTAGCATTTTCCTAAAACAAAACGTATTGACGGACGTACCAGCAGGCGCTAGGCTAACTGTGTGTCGGCAAAATCCGACATCGGGATTAGCAGCCCGTTATCGTCCAAAGGCGCACAAGTCGCCGTCAGCGGCTTTTTTTGTGCGCAGCATCTGACCCTCTTTATGGTGGGTTGGGTGAGGCAGCCGAAAGGCTGGCCGGAATCCTTTGGCCCGGTACTGCTAACCTCGCTCAATCCGCCACCCAATGATTAGCAGCTTTTGGTGGCGGTTACAAAAACCTAGCCGAAGGATGCGCATCATGAATAACAATACCGCTACCCTGCACACCCTCAATGCCGACTCTGTTGCCAACCAACTGAAGCGCTCCCAGAGCGTTGAAGACGCCCAGGCCAAGTGCATCGCGATTGCTGACCTTGCCACGATCATCAAAGAGAAGGTTGCTCAGAGTGAGCGCGTTGATCTGGATCAGGTGAACAGCCTCGCCTCGGCCATTGTCGATATGGTCTTTGCCGTATCCGACGGCATGGACGACATAGCCGACACTGCGCAATCAATCGCCAGCAAGCATTAATCCAACAACCAGACAAGACGAGGTGATGTTATGCGTTGCAAATTCTGGTTAACTTGAACACCGATTCTGGAAAACCGGAAAAAGTGTTCAAGACTTACCAGAATCAGTGTTCAAGACTTACCAGAATGGGTGTTCAAGAGTTACCAGAATCGGTGTTCA
>MUIA01000159.1 GCA_002084115.1 Oceanospirillales bacterium LUC14_002_19_P2
GTTTTTGTAAAACAGCTGTTCTCCGCTCCCCTGAATAACGAGGCATATTAAACGTCCATCGCCCACTGCTTGATCTTTATTGGTTAATCAGTAAGCGGGACAACTATCCTGACACAGTGGGCTTTCTGGATACCGATGTAATACATCAGCTGGTCATCGTCATTGAATACCGGGGTGATGCGCAGTTCGTTCCAGAACATAGAGCCATCCTTGCGGTAGTTGCGGACGACTTCGCAAATGGGGTGATCCTGCTTGAGCGCCTCCCGAATCCGTTGAATTGCATCCTGTGAGCGATCCTCTTTCTGCAGGAAACGGCAATCCTGATAAAGAATGTCCTCTCGGGTATAACCAGTCAGGCGTTCAAAGGCGGCATTGGTGTAAATGAAAATGTTCTCATTACCTTCGCGTTCGGCGACGACGATCCCGTCATTGGATTCATCCACCAGTTTTTCCAGCAAGGTCGGGTCAATCATTGCCTTCTCTCCCAAAAAGCCCCTTGTACAACTATGTGAATATCCAGGTCGGTTAGCAAGTTTTGCGGTGGTAATACTGACGAATTTGTCAGGGATTGCTTTGCTAAACTGATATAAAGTTGTACATTAATTATAGGGATGTACAAAAAAGAGGTGCTCATGGCTATTGTACCACTAGAAAAACCACAGCGTCATATAACCTTGGGTATTAGTGCTTGCTTAATAGGGCACAAGGTTCGTTATAACGGCCAACACAAGCGCTCATCTTTTTGTATGAACACACTGGCAGAATATTTCAATTTTCTTCCAGTCTGTCCGGAAGTTGGCATTGGTCTGGGGACGCCGCGAGAGCCTATCCGCCTGGTGGGTACGTCTGATAACTACCGTGTTGTGGGTACGGATACGCCCGATCGTGACGTGACAGAGCAGCTCGAAGCGTATGGACGAGAGAAGGCGCGCGAACTCAACGATATCAGTGGCTATATCCTCATGCAGAAATCGCCCAGTTGTGGGATGGAGCGGGTGAAGATTTACGGTGAAAATGGTATTCCATCGGGTGATAACGGGCCGGGTGTGTTTGCCCGCAGTCTGATGGCAGAGAATCCACTGTTACCGATAGAGGAAGAGGGGCGGCTGCATGACCCGATCCTACGCGAGAATTTCTTCACACGGGTATTTGCCTGGCACCGCTGGCAAACCGAAGTGATGCCTGACCCATCGCACAAGGCTGTGGCTGATTTTTATACGGCATACAAATACCAGATCATGGCGCACAGCCCGCAAAATTACACCGAACTGGGTCAGTTGATTGCAAAAGGTAAAACGGTTCCGATTGATGAGCTTATGGATACTTTCAGCCATATCTTTATGGCAACGTTAGCTAAGCGTGCGACGCGTAAGTCCCATACTAATGTGATGCTGCACATGATGGGCTACCTCAAGAAGACGGTGGCAGGCGTGGAGCGTGAAGAAATTCTTAAACTCATTGAGCAGTATCGGCAGGGCGTACTGCCTCTGGTGGTGCCGATGACGATGCTGAGAAATTATCTTCAACGCAGTGGCGGTGACTATATTCGGCAGCAGGTTTATCTTCAGCCACACCCTGAAGTGTTGGGTTTAAGAAACACCATTTAGGCTGCGTCTGTCCATTGGCAGAGGCCGAAAAGTATCAAGAGCTGCTTGGGACAGGCGGCGCGTGATTCTGTAGAATTACTCGGGTTCAAAGGAAAGCGCACGTGATGACTGATAAAGAAGATGCTGTCTCTGAGGCTGAAGGTGCAGATGCCCCCATGCTACCCATCCGGGAAGTGTCCCGGTTGACCGGTGTGAATGCTGTCACCCTGAGAGCCTGGGAGCGTCGATATGGATTGCTGAAGCCTCATCGAACCCCCAAGGGCCATCGCCTTTATTCTGAAGAGCATGTCCGGCAGATTCGCGCCATTACGGACTGGATAAACCGTGGCGTCTCTGTCAGTAAGGTGCGCAAGTTACTGGAAGAATCCGTTGCTATGCCGGAACCGGCGACCGGTGTTTCCGATGATGGTGTGTGGGATATCTATCAGCATCGCTTCATTGCGGCCCTCAAGGCGCTGAATGAGCAACGGCTCGACAGTGTGTTTAATCAGGCTATGGCGGAATACCCGGCGGATACCGTCATTCGGCGGTTGTTTGAGCCCATGCTAGATAAATTGCAGGGTGCCTGGCAGGGCTTGTACGGTGACCGTCTGGAAGAGCGTTTTCTGGAGAATTTCCTGCGAACGCGTATCGGATTGAAACTCTACAACGCGAACCGTCAGTCACAGGCAGATGATGGCAACGGTATCATGTTCCTTACCCTGCCAGGAGAAGTCTCAGAAATCGAGCTTCTCCTGTTATCGCTTTCTGCGGCTTCGCATGGCTGTAAGGCGCATTATCTGGGAGCCAGTATTCCGCTGGTCGAAATTCCTCTGGCGGCAGAAAAACTTCAGGCGTCAGCCATTGTTTTGAACGGTAACTCAGCAATGGATAGAGCAACATTGTCGCGGGATCTGCTGCGGGTCGGGCAGACGTTGACGGTGCCAGTGATTATCGCTGGTCAAAGTGCCAGAATCCACCAAACGACACTGGCACCGGCTGGGTTCCATCTCTTATTGCCCGGTTCTGACCAGACACTGGCATCCGTTATTCCGGATCTCCTTTCTGGAGCCCCCCAGTCAGCCTGAACCACAGGGAAGCCGGCAGCAGTGACAGGAGTTTCAGTGGCCAGATTAACCGTTTCGGGAACGCAATTTCGAATTGGTTTCCCTTCAGGCCTTCGATGATGCGTTGACTGGCCTGTTGAGGAGTTAACAGTGCCGGCATGGTAAAACGGTTTTTACGGGTAAGCCGAGTATCGACGAAGCCCGGACTGATAAGTCGTAGTTGAATGCCTCGTCTGGCCAGTGCTGGCCGCATGGACTCCGCCAGATTAATCAGTGCGGCCTTGCTGGCGCCATAAGCCCCGCCACCCGGTAAGCCCCGGTAGCCTGAAGGACTGACGGTGATCAGAACCTGCTTCGGAGGCGCAAGGAAGTGGTTGAGGCAAATGTCCAGCCCATTCAGCACGCTGTGTATGTTGACGCGCATGACTTCCCATTCCCGTTCACTGGAAAATGTACCCGCATCCAGTGGGTCATAAATGGCGGCATTCAGGATGACGGCCTCAGGGATGCCTTGCTGGCTGAAAATCTGGTCAGCACAGCCTTGAAGTGCTTGCAGTTTGGTCGCATCACAAGGGTACCCCTTTAATTGCCATGTAGCGCTTTGGCTGGTTTTTTCAAGTTGTACAAGATTTTCAGGGTTCCTGGCACTCACGGCGACCGTGCATCCCTGCTGTGCAAGATCCAGTGCCAGTGCCCGGCCAATTCCGGTGCTGCCGCCAATAATCCAGATATGGTGGGGTAATGGCTTTTTCTTATACATGGTTTACTCTCGCGCCGACTATATTTATTATACAATAAAAACATAATGTACAAGAAGGGGCGAAGTCATGCATACCTGTGAGTTTGCGGTAATTGGCGCTGGTGTGTCCGGACTGGTGACAGCCTGGCTGCTGTCGCGACACCATGATGTTGCTCTAATTGAACAAAATCAGTGGTTTGGCGGGCATACACATACCGTGCCGGTCGATGATCCTGTTGGCCTCATGGGTATTGATACCGGTTTTATCGTCTTCAATCGTAAGAACTACCCCCACCTATCCAGCTTTTTTGACCATCTAAAGGTCGACTGCCAGGCCGTGCCGATGACTTTCTCTGCTTCAATTGGGCAGGGCGATATTGAGTATGCCGGTGATAACCTGGATACCTTGTTTGCCCAGCGCAGTAAGCTTTTCAGTCCTTCCCACTGGCGGATGATTGCCGATATTCTCAAGTTCAATGCCAGGGCCCGTGAGGATCTCTCTTCCGGTATTGATCCTGATTTGTCGCTGAGGGACTACCTGAATCAATTGCGTTTGGGGGATGGAGTCCGCGATCACTACCTGCTGCCGATGGCGGCGGCGATCTGGTCTTGCCCTCTGGCTACCATGCTGGAATTTCCTGCTGCCAGTTTCCTGCGTTTCTTTGCCAACCATGGGCTGCTATCCGTCTCTGATCGCCCGCAATGGTATTCCGTCAAGGGCGGCAGTCAGGCTTATGTGCAGGCAGTACTGGCACAGCTGACGGGTCCCCGTTTCAGTGATTCTCCCGTGGAGCGGGTCGAGCATGATGGTCAGGTTTACCGTATTCATACCGCGAGTGGAAACCAGATTCTTGCAGAGAATGTTGTCTTCGGCTGCCATGCTGACGAGGCGCTGGCCTTGTTGGGCGAAAGGGCGACCGAGGATGAACAGGCGTTATTGTCATGCTTTCGCTATCAGGAAAATACCGCATGGTTACACACCGATGAACGCCTGATGCCTGAACGCCGCAAGGTGTGGTCATCCTGGAACTATCTGGCCGATTACCGGCTAGCAGGGCGCCCGGTTTCCGTAACCTATTGGATGAATATCCTGCAGAAACTTCCTGAAGGCGCAAGGAATTACCTGGTAAGTCTGAACCCTTTGTCAGAGCCGGCGCAGGATAAAGTGATTAAGCGAATCACCTGGAACCATCCGGTTTTTGATCGGGAGGCCATGCGAGCACAAGCATCCTTGAAAGATCTCCAGGGAAAAAATAATCGCTGGTTCTGTGGCAGTTACTTTGGTTATGGATTCCACGAAGACGGTATCCGTTCTGCGGTTGAGCTCTGCAATGCCATGGGGATTAAAGCGCCCTGGCAGGAGGTGATATGAGCCCGCCTGTACGCGTCTTCGCTGGCGAGGTCATGCACCGGCGTTTATTTCCGGTGGAATACCGTTTTTCTTACCGGGTATTCAGCTTGGCCATTGATTTGATGCAGCTGGATCAACTGAGCCGGCAAAATCCTCTGTTGTCGTTGAACCGTTTTAATCTGTTGTCCTTTTATACCCGTGATCATGGTGCGGAGGATGGCAAGGGTTTAATAGCCTGGGCAAACGAAACACTCCGCCAGGCTGGTCTGCAGGAAGCACCGGCAAAGATTACGTTGTTCTGCTTTCCCCGCGTATTCGGTTATACCTTTAATCCGATGTCGCACTGGTATTGTGAAAACGACGATGGGCAGTTAATTGCCGTTATTCTCGAAGTGCGTAATACCTTCGGTGAACGACACCCCTATGTGGTGCATGACAAAGGACGTCTATTGCCTCAGGCGGTACGATTCCAGCGGGACAAGGTTTTTCACGTATCACCATTTATCGGCATGGATGCCTGTTATCACTTCACCCTGAGAAAAGCAGGAAAACGGCAGTTCACTGCAATCAACGAGTATTCCGACGGCAAGCTGATGCTTGTCGCAACCCAGAACACCAAAGCAATCCCCCTGACCACCGGGCGGCTCCTGAAGCTTATGGCCCGGATGCCGTTTATGACCCTTAAAGTGATTGTCATGATCCACTGGCACGCTTTAAAGATCTGGTTACGGGGGGCTACGTTTTACACTCATCCGGGAGAAACCAAGTCATGATGCCTGATCAGGATGTGGGCAGCAGCGTCAGTCTGCCATTTATTATGCGACAACTTATTGGCCATCTTGACAAGGCTAACCAGGGTAAGTTGTTGGTTGAAGCCGGTGAACAGCATAGCTATCAGGTGACAGGCGAGAAAACCGGAGAAGTGGCTGACTTGCGTCTCAATGATAGCGCAGCCATCGTTAAAGACCTGCTAGTGGCTGGTGAAATTGGCTTTGCCAGGAGCTATCTGCAGGGGCATTGGGACACCTCAGACCTGACAAGGCTGTTTTGCTGGTTTGCGGATAATGAAACCGCCTTGAAGCCATCGGCAGGGTTGGGCTTGCCTGGACGTCTGATGCAGCGCTTTCAGCATTGGGGAGCCCGAAATTCTCTGAGAGGCAGCCGTCGAAATATCGCCGCCCATTATGATCTGGGTAATGATTTTTACCGGTTATGGCTGGATCCTTCCATGACCTATTCATCGGGCATTTTTACACCTGATGACCTCGACCTTGAGCTGGCTCAGACGCGAAAATACGCCCGTTTGCTGGCGTCACTGGATGCGAATCCGGGGGATCATATTCTCGAAATCGGCTGCGGTTGGGGGGGATTTGCCGAATATGCTGCCCGCCAGGGGTACCGTGTCACGGGGATTACATTATCCCGTGAGCAATTGGCGTTTGCACAGGCACGCATTGAGCGGGCAGGCCTTGCTGATATGGTCAGCTTTGAACTCAGGGACTACCGAAAGCTCGATGGCACCTGGGATCATATTGTGTCGATTGAGATGTTTGAAGCGGTCGGAGAAGCCTGGTGGCCAGCCTATTTCAACGTCGTTAAGCGCTGCCTGCGCTCCGGTGGGCGGGCAGCGTTGCAGATCATTACCATAGATGAAGCACGGTTTGAGCAGTATCGTCGCAATCCGGATTTCATCCAGCTCTTTGTGTTCCCCGGCGGAATGTTGCCCACCGTATCGCATCTTCATGCATTGGCGGCTGGTCAGGGGCTCGAGGTGGCGCGTTCTGATCAGTACGGTCATGACTATGCTAGGACGCTTTCACTTTGGCATCAGCGCTTTAACGCTGTGCAGGATGACGTTGTTGCGCAGGGCTTTGATCCCTATTTTATACGACTCTGGCGCTACTATCTGGCGTATTGTGAAGCGGGTTTTCTCAAGGGTACGGTTGATCTGGTGCAACTCCGGCTCGACGGGTAGTGTTTTCCTCTCAATTTTTTTTATCGCGTCAATAGTTAAAAAAAGCCCGATCATTTGATCGGGCAGTGCCTAACGGTTTTTATCTTGTTACTTCTTTGCACGTTTTTTGGTGTTATACGAACAGCCACCCCGTATAGCTATTACAGGGTGTGCTGGCTAAGTTACCCCTTGTGGTTGGTAGCACCAATGTCCAATGATTTTCTCGAACATGCGTGCAGTCGTCAGCCTATGACGCTCTGTTAGAGCGCGCCGCCAAGCGAGGTAATGAGTCA
>MUIA01000197.1 GCA_002084115.1 Oceanospirillales bacterium LUC14_002_19_P2
CCGGCTCAGGTTGTAAGCCAGCAGATGCAGGCTGAATTCAAGCTTCACCGACTCAATACCGCGTCGACGAAAACGGTTTAACCCCTGCACGGTCCTGAGGTAGCCAAATACCGGTTCCACCATATTACTAGGCTCAAGCTGGATATAACGATGCGCTTCAGCAACTAATCACACACCGTATAATTTTCAGCATATTTCTTGCTATCCCTTGTGTGTCAATGAATAACGGGACATTTCTAATACCAATCACGGAATCAAATATTTAGCTGTTATCTGACCAAGGTGGTTTTGGAGCCGGCAACCTCAAAATCACAATGCTCATTGACATTCAAATTTCTCTCAATCCCAGTGATAGCAAGGGGTTTCATGATCTTTCCCTGCCGTTCCTGGTGTTTCAGCTGCATGGAAAGGATTTGATCAAGACCCTCGAACAGCAGTCCGGTGTCGCCATCTCGGATATGGATGCACCGCCGGTGTACCTGGACCACTGGCACAAAGAACCGGTCGTGAAAGGCTGGCAACCGCCGGAACAGGCCGTATCGGACAACCTCGACCTGACCACCATTGAGCCGCTGGAAGAACGCCTGTTTGGCATTCTCACGGAAAAGCCTCTCTTTCATTCGAAAGATTTCCGGCAGGTCATGGCCAGCGTCTACAAACGGGCAGCCAAATCGGCCGCTGCCTATGACAGGGATTCTGCGGACACAGTAAAAACCGAGCTGACTGACTTCGACCGGCTTTCACTGGTTATCAACGACAACAGCGAGTTCATCACTATCGAAAGCGAAGGCACAGCGTCGATACCTGCTGACGCTGTCGCCTGGCACCAGTGCCTGAAAAGCCTGCATACCGAACAGCGGCCTGAATCGGTTCAACACTACCACCACGCCCTGATGTGGCAGTTACTCTACCGGCTGGCGATCCGTCTGGTTACCCGCCAGGCCTACGTGCCCGCGGTGTACGGACAAAGCCAGCATGACACCGTGGTTCTCTGGCGCCCTGCCCTTCTGAGCAAACCGGTCAGGTCGTTGCTGGAACCGCTATATGCCGTGTGCCCACCCGACCTGGTGGTTCTGGAGCATACCCCCGAAGGCCACAACACACCGGTTCGCTATTACGCCGATGGCAAAACCCAGGTGGATGCCGCCCTGCATGAGATCATTAGCCGATTCACTCTGGAGGCGCTGGCACAGTCACCGGGCAGGTTGGCGGATGAGACGATTCCCCGGTTTTTTTTCAGCAACACGCCCACACTGTTCGACAGTTTCGAAACAGCTGAATATCCGAAAGTGATCCGTCACTGGCTGAACCGGCTTTATCTGGGTGAACGCACCCACCAGATGCACCTGCTGGTAGAAGAGCAGGACGATGACCAACTCTCCATCACCCTGCAGGTGGAGCATAAGGGACAACTACAGCCGTTTGAACAGCTGTTTTCGGACAAGGCTTTGTCAGAAACCAAGGTCAGCGTACTGGCAGACCTGGCCTTGCTGGCCGAGTACCTGCCAGATATCGAGCAGCTCTACAGCCCACAAGAGGATGAATCGTCCCTGCTCTATACGCTGGAAGCCTTCACCCCGATATTCCTGAAAACCCTGCCAGCCCTGAAAATGCTGGGCATCCGTCTGGTGCTGCCAAAAAGCCTGCGCAACCTGGCCTACCCCAAACTCAGCCTGTCCATCCGGGACAGCGGTAGCGACGAACCGGTCAGCTACCTCAACCTTGACCAGCTGCTACAGTTTGACTGGCAAGTGGCCATCGGCGACAAACGGGTATCGGCGGAAGATTTCCGGCAGTTGGTACAAGGCAGCGCCGGACTGGTCAAACTGCTGGACCAGTACGTCATGCTAGACGACACCCGCCTGAAAGATCTGCTGAAGAAACTGAACGACCTGCCTGAGTCACTCTCCCGTGTACAGCTGCTCAAAGCGGGACTTTCCGGTGAACTGGACGGCGCCAATGTCGATCTGGATGACAACGCCAGGGCCCTTTTCGACCAGCTACTTCGGAGAGAGCCCGCACCGCTGCCGCAGGGACTGGACGCACAACTGCGTCCCTACCAGCAACGCGGTTATGAATGGATGGCGCAGAATGCCCGCATCGGTTTCGGATCGCTGCTGGCCGACGACATGGGTCTGGGCAAAACCCTGCAGGTCATCACCCTGCTGCTGCACCAGAAAGAGACGGGACAGCTCGACCGGCACAAAGGGCTGGTCATCGCTCCTACCTCGCTGCTCACCAACTGGCGTAAGGAAATTGAACGGTTTGCACCCGACCTGAAAGTACAGGTTTACCACGGCAACCAGCGGGAACTGAAGTCAGAAGACCATGACATTGTTCTGACCAGTTATGGTCTGGTGCGCTCAGACGCCGCCCGTCTTGGCAAGGCCCGCTGGCGAACCGTGGTCATTGATGAGGCCCAGAACATCAAGAATCCGGGCAGCCAACAGACGAAAGCCATCAAGCAACTCAAGTCCGACATCCGCATCGGCCTGAGCGGCACCCCCGTGGAGAACCGCCTGCGGGAATACTGGAGCCTGTTCGACTTTTCCAACAAGGGCTACCTGGGCACCCAGAAGAAATTCCAGGATGAGTTTGCAGGCCCCATTGAGAAGGACCGCGACCGGGACTGCCTGGAGCGATTCCGTAAAATCACGGCGCCGTTTATCCTGCGTCGTCTGAAAACCGACCAGAGCATCATCAGCGACCTGCCCGCCAAGCTGGAAAGCAACCGCTACTGCAACCTGAGCCCGCAGCAGGCCTCCCTGTACCAGAACACTGTCGACAACATCATGGCGGAACTGGCATCCAGTGAAGAAGGCATTGAACGCCGTGGCATCATTTTCAAACTGCTTAATGCGCTGAAACAGATCTGCAACACACCGGCCCAGTTCATGGGGCAGAATGAGGCTGTTGTTGCCGAATCCGGCAAGCTCGCCACCTTCCTGGAAATTTGTCGCGAAGCCATTGATGCGGGCGAGAAAATACTGGTCTTCACCCAGTACACCACCATGGGCGACCTGCTGGTCAAAAGTCTCAGCAGGGAGCTGGCTGTTGAAGCCTCCTTCCTGCATGGCGGACTGGCAAGAACAAAGCGGGACAAACTGGTGGAGGATTTCCAGACCAACCCTCGCTCACGGATGATGATCCTGTCGCTCAAGGCCGGCGGCACCGGCCTGAAACTGACGGCGGCCAGCCAGGTGATTCACTACGATCTCTGGTGGAACCCCGCCGTGGAAGCCCAGGCCACCGACCGGGCCTACCGTATCGGCCAGAAGAAAAACGTTCAGGTACACCGGCTGATTACCGAGAACACCTTCGAGGAGAAAATCGACGCCATGATTCAGAGCAAGAAAGAACTGGCGGACCTGACGGTCGCCAGTGGCGAGCAATGGTTGTCCGAACTCTCGGATGACGCCATCAGGGAACTGGTTTCGCTGTAAGTGCTTCCGGTCACATGACATAAGCAAGCACTCAAGAAACATCATCGACCATAGCGTTTTCTGACCTGGATCAGAGCGAGTTAAGGTAGAAGATGTACCCTGATCATTTACTGGCATAACCAGCGGGCCGACAATACCGACCCGCTGAACAAAGATTACGATGGCGTATTTTCAGACAGAACGCGACGGGCAGAAACTCAAGAAAGCAGCTGTTTGTTTTCCTGGTAAACCACATCCAGTTGTTTGCCAATCTCCTTTATGGTTTTAGCGGAAATCCCCAGTACACCCGCGACTGCCGGCCAACCAGATAAAACCCCACACACTTGGTCAATGATGAGTTTTACCTCTTTCCAGCTACCAAAATTGGCCAGCCTGGCCAGATTCTGGATTGTCTTCAAAGGAGGCTGTTTGCCATATCCACCGTAAGCCGCCGAATGCTCACCATAAGGCGATGGACTGAACGTTACATCGTAAAACGGCGCTGGCGACCACTGACCATCATCCGACATCAGGAATGACCAGTTTTTGGTATGATCATCCTGATTGGCTGCAAAAAGATTAAACACAGCCCTGATGAAATGGATCTGCCCTACAACCGCCTGTTTACACAACACCTGGCTGACCTTAATGAGATCCTCATAATCCATTGAAGGCTGCCGGTAGTCTGCATCCAGTAGTCCGCACAGGGTATGCATGTGCAGGCGGCCGCCCGATGCACCATGACAGCAATCAAAACGCTTTAACGCCAACCAGGCCTGACCATCGTCCAGCCTGAACAGACGCCATTCTGGCACATCAATGCCACAGTCAGCGGCCATTGTTAGCCAGGCGGCTTCACAAAGTCCTTCTTCATGTCCCAGCGGCAGTTGACCGGACGTGAACTTGACTAACCAGGACTCTGTATGATTTGCCGTGGACGCAGTCGATACCAGTTCAACATTATCTGGATCAAGATAGATCAATGCCTTCGGTCTGGCGCCACCAGAACCTCCAGCGTCAGCCAACTGGGCCAGCACCTCATCTGTTTGCCCCTCAAAAACCAGAGCGGCTTCCTTACCCAGCAAAGCCAGGTCTGCCATTAACTCTGCCGACTCATGCTCCATCGCCGGAGTATAACATAATGCACCTGTCCCTCTGTCACCGATATAGGCGAGACGATCAAGGGGCGTGACAGTATGAATAGGAATACCTTGCCTACGGAACACCCGATCCATGATCAACATGCCCCAACCATCTGGCAGCGAGTCCGAAAACACGCCATGCAGCCCTTGGTGCGGCGTTTTTTCCGCCTTGTTCAAGTCAGAGTTAAAAGGCAGGGTAAACGGTGAAAGACTGTGATATTGACTCAGATAGGCGTCATCGTACTGGAAAAAAATACCAGATGAATTCTGTGCCAACTGCCCGACAAGTATCTTTTGCGCTGACGACAGGCGCCTGTGCACATAAAGGTGTCTTGTCCCTTTTGATGCAGTCGGCAGCCCCTTGATCATTGCACTACCCCTTCAACACATCATTAATCGTTCGTGGACTGCCGACGCCTTGATCATCAATTCCCGCAGATTTTGCCAGATCGTGAATTGCTTTCAGATCAGATAAAGCCTGCCACAACAGCAAGAACTGCCGCAGGGAAATCTGCCCCGTCGTTTCAAATTTTTTGAGCGTGGGAGCTGGCACCGTACTGATCTCGGCCAAAGCCTTGCGTGACAGTTTACGTTGTTTTCTCATACGCCTGATTGAGTCAGCCAATTCACTCTGGATATCTGCAGGCGTATAAACGGATAAAAGCGACATAACCTTAACCAACCGATCATATTTAATATAATTATATCCTTATTTGCCATATTTATCATCATATAGATACTATAATATCCATTATTGTTAGCCTAGCCCTTTCCATACAAGGTAATACTAACCTTTCCACCGCTGACAAGCCGACTGACATAGCCGAACTTGCTGAAAAAATACGATTTTAGGCGGCTTTATGATTTAAAGTGGCCACACTCGGCACCTTAACGCGTTCGTATCACTAAATATTTGCGTTTATGGGCAGACGCTGAATTGACTTCATAGGGACTGCCGTTTACCCAATCCGCCGCAAGCAATCGAAAGCTCACAATCAAAGGCACGTCGTAAAAAAACGCCAGAAACCTCAGACCCTTTCATTAACAAAAATGACCAATTTTGCCGACACGAACACTGGCCATAAGCAGACTAGAATAGGCCCCAAAAGGGGGAAACGCAGCCTTGACGATGACAGGTAATTTGAGCAATATTCGGCTCTTTTTCCGGATAATCAAGTATTCCAAATATGGTTACAAACTGTTACACTGCCATCTTGTAAGTCACTAGCTCTACTCTCTCTTGTTCCTGACTTCTTTCTAACACGTCTCCGCCTCAGCATGATACACGCTCAATTCCTTGAACGTTTCCCCTACCGATACCAGGCTACAGTCTGATCATAATCGGTAACAGGTACCTCAAGCTTAGACTTTGAGCGGTGCCTTGTTCTGCATCCGAATACCCTGCGTATTTGAGCTGCATCAATATGAGTGCCCCCAAAATCCTTACAGTGGGCAGCGGGGAGCACCGGCGCATGACGTACGTCAACGTTCATACAGAGCCTGACTCTCCCTGGATATTCCTTACGCCTTGTTATCGCGGAGCAATACGATTGAAGCCTTCATCCCCTCCCGTACAGCATGACATCACCTTGTTGGCCCCCCTATCCGGTCCCATCATCCCTATCGACCAGGTGCCCGACCCGGTATTTTCGGAACGCATGCTCGGTGACGGCATCGCAATAGATCCGGTCGATAACATACTACTCGCACCGGTTGATGCCGAGGTTGTCCAGCTGCATGCGGCACACCATGCACTGACCCTGCGAACCGACAGTGGTGTTGAGATCCTGATGCATGTTGGCCTGGATACCGTGACACTGCGCGGAGAAGGCTTCAACCCACAGGTGAGTGAAGGCGACAAGGTAAAAACCGGACAGCCTCTACTGGAGTTTGATGCAGACTATCTTGCCTGCCACGCACGCAGCTTGATTACTGTAATTGTACAAACCGGCCCGGAAAGCCTAGCCATCAACAACCCAGCATTGGGCCATGTCAACGCTGGCCGTGATCGCCTGCTGGTACTTGGCACATTGCCATCAACCAACACACCCGACGCACCACTTCAGGCACAGGGCGAACCAGATGCTGAAGCCTCTGTTCGCATCCCCAATCCTGAGGGCCTTCACGCACGTCCATCTGCTGTTCTGGCGAAACTGTGCCATCAAAGTAATGCAATCGTGAAGCTGGTCTGCCATGGCATCGAAGCACGCAGCGACAGCGTTACTGAACTGATGAAGCTTAACACCCGACTGGGCGACAATGTCACGACCTGAATTCGTATCATAAATGCATAACCTCTGTAACCAGAGGGTTGCTACAGAGCCTTTGAATTTATTTAGAGCTCAGGGGTAATCTGTTAAGCAATCAAACCATACAGAGGACGCCAAGG
>MUIA01000429.1 GCA_002084115.1 Oceanospirillales bacterium LUC14_002_19_P2
CACCGATTCTGGAAAACCGGAAAAAGTGTTCAAGACTTACCAGAATCAGTGTTCAAGACTTACCAGAATGGGTGTTCAAGAGTTACCAGAATCGGTGTTCAAGTTGTGCCAGAATACGCAATGAGTACTTTGCTTATGTAAAAAATACGCCGGTGGCTCGTTCAGTTATATGGGGGTTGTTTGATGAGGGAAGTTATCACTTCACAAAAAAGGTGTATAAAAGTACAGTGTTGTGAGTATGGTTAGTGAGAGTGTCCAGGCAGGGATATGGCAATTATTCTGGGAATTGATCCGGGTTCCCGCATTACCGGCTACGGTCTGATTAATCAGGTCGGCTCACGGATTGAATACATCGATTCCGGTTGCATCCGGATCCAACCCGGTGAATTGGCGGAAAGGTTGCAGCAGGTGTATGAAGGTATTCATCGGGTCATAGAGGCTTATCAGCCGCAAACTGTAGGGATAGAGCAGGTCTTTATGTCCCGCAATGCGGATTCTGCCCTGAAGCTGGGGCAGGCCAGGGGAGCGGCGATCGTTGCTGCGGTTAACCAGGGGCTCCCGGTTTCGGAGTACTCCGCGCGTCAGGTCAAACAATCGGTGGTGGGTAAAGGCTCTGCTGACAAGGCGCAGGTTCAGCATATGGTGATGGCCTTGTTGAAACTGAATAAGGTGCCGCAGGCCGACGCTGCCGACGCCCTGGCCGTAGCGTTATGTCATGCCCATACGCAACAGAGTCTGATTCGTATGGCGACCAGCAAAGGGTCTGTGCGCATGGGTAATGGTCGGCTGCGTTAAGCGGTATTCTGAATTGAAACATTGTGAAGGTGGGGTGTGACATGATTGGTCGTCTCAGGGGCGTTGTTGTTGAAAAGCGGCCGCCGCAGTTGTTGCTGGATGTGAATGGCGTCGGTTATGAAGTTGAAGCACCTATGACGACCTTCTACCGGTTACCGGAAGAGGGGCAGGAGGCGACGCTGTATACACACTTTGTCGTCCGTGAGGATGCACAGTTGCTGTATGGTTTTGCTGACCGCAAGGAGCGACAGCTGTTTCGTACACTGATTCGTGTTAACGGTGTAGGGCCAAAGTTGGGGTTGGCGATTCTGTCGGGTATGGAATCCGATATGTTTGTTCGTTGTGTGCATGATGATGACAGTGCCACGCTGACGCGTCTGCCGGGTATCGGCAAGAAAACCGCCGAGCGTCTGATCGTTGAAATGCGTGACCGGCTGGATGATTGGGCGCCTGAGTTGGGTGGTGCTGATGCAGCATCACCGTCTTTGGTTGTGTCAAACTCACCGTCCGATCGTGTAGCGGTTCAGGATGCCATCAGTGCTCTGGTGTCATTGGGTTATCGCCAGCAGGATGCCAGTAAAGCGATCGGTGCTGTGAAAGAGGATGGTCTGGCCAGTGAAGAGCTGATTCGCCGTGCGCTAAAGGCTATGGTGTGAGTGGTCACTAATGCCGCGATTGCCGTTGCGGACTCTCTGGATTTACAGCCAAAATCAGATAACACACAATCAACTGATCTATGTCAGAGCCATTGAATCAGCAGGTGCTGGATGATTGAAAGTGACCGATTGATATCGGGCCATGGAACACCGCAGGAAGAACGTATTGATCGCGCCATACGACCGACCCGGTTGGCTGATTATACCGGGCAGCCTGCAGTGCGTGAGCAGATGGAAATTTTTATCCGTGCCGCAAGACAGCGTAATGAGGCGCTAGATCACACGCTGATCTTTGGGCCGCCGGGATTGGGGAAAACGACACTGGCCAATATTTTGGCCAATGAAATGGGTGTTCAGCTTCGTACGACGTCTGGCCCGGTTCTGGAAAAAGCCGGTGATCTGGCAGCCATGCTCACCAATCTTGAGCCTAACGACATTCTCTTTGTTGATGAGATTCATCGTCTGAGTCCGGTTGTGGAAGAGGTGCTTTATCCAGCCATGGAAGATTACCAGCTGGATATTATGATTGGTGAAGGGCCGGCCGCGCGCTCCATCAAGCTGGATCTGCCGCCATTTACTCTTGTGGGAGCTACGACACGGGCCGGGTTGCTTACCTCGCCGTTGCGTGATCGCTTTGGCATTGTTCAGCGTCTTGAGTTCTATAGTGTTGAAGATCTGACCAAGATTGTGAGTCGCTCTGCCGCCATTCTTGGTATGACCATGGATGAGGACGGCGCGCGTGAAGTGGCGGCGCGCTCCCGGGGCACGCCTCGGATTGCCAACCGTTTATTGCGACGGGTGCGGGATTATGCCGAAGTGCGTGGCAGCGGACACGTGGATCAGGCTGTGGCGGATGCCGCCCTGATTATGCTGGATGTGGATGGTGCGGGTTTTGATCATATGGATCGCCGTCTTCTGCAGGCGATGGTTGAAAAGTTTGATGGCGGGCCGGTTGGCGTTGACAGTCTTGCGGCGGCCATCAGTGAAGAGCGGGATACGATTGAAGATGTGCTTGAGCCCTACCTGATCCAGCAGGGTTATATCATGCGTACGCCGCGGGGGCGTGTACTGACCCGTCGGGCGTATGAGCATTTTGGTCTTTCCGTCAATCCGTCGGAATAGTGGTTAAGTTCCCGTTCAGGTTTAAGGCGTCACAATAGCCGGTACTCTGAAAGCAGGAACCTGGTTAAGGTTACAGGTGGTTCAAATGTACGACAAAGTTAAGTTAGTTGTGGCTGGAATTATGACGCTGTTGCTCGTCGGCTGTGCCAGCGACTTGACCTCTACCACATATTCCCGTGGTGAAGCCCGGCAGATGCAGACGGTCCAGTTTGGTACGATCGTTGGTATTGAGAATGTCCAGCTCGAAGGGACTGATACCGGGATTGGCGCTATTGCCGGTGGTGCAGTGGGTGGTATTGCCGCGTCTGATATCGGCGGTGGCAAGGGGAGTGCGATAGCCAGTATTGGTGGTGCTCTGCTTGGTGGTTACTTGGGCGGAAAGGCTGAAGATGAGCTGACCAAGGCAGCGGGTGTAAATCTGACCATCCAGCTGGCTAATGGTAACTATGTGGCAGTGGTTCAGCAGGTTGATCCCGCCATGGTGTTCCGGGTGGGTGACAAGGTAACCATTTCTGGCCAGGGAAGAACGACCCGTGTAGTGAAAGATACCAGTCAGTATCAATAACGGATAA
This sequence comes from Oceanospirillales bacterium LUC14_002_19_P2, assembly GCA_002084115.1. Lineage (GTDB taxonomy): Bacteria > Pseudomonadota > Gammaproteobacteria > Pseudomonadales > Endozoicomonadaceae > Kistimonas. The sequence continues at coordinate 3,146 of MUIA01000429.1, forward strand.
TGTTAAAAACTCAAGTTACGCACAAGACTGAAAATACGGCATTATTGCCGGTATGAAACACGATCTGATTGAGCTGTACTCTGACTACCTTCTGTCCTCTTTTGGCAAAACAACCGCAACCGGTT
>MUIA01000210.1 GCA_002084115.1 Oceanospirillales bacterium LUC14_002_19_P2
CATAGCCTCTGCGTCATCATCTCCTGCTTTAGTTACCGCAACGAATGCCAGCGCTTCGTTAAGGATATTTATCTGGCTGACAGTTAATAACGAAATCGCATCAATGAAATTTTGAAAGAGCCTAGAATTCATAACAGTCATCCCCTGATAGCCGGATGGTTCAGGGAGTATAGGTCAACCAACCATCAGGGGTAACTTAGCCCTCATGGCCTGTGTTAATGATCATTGGCACTTACCGCAGAGAGAAAAACCGATGATTCTTATCATTCTGCAATCTGAATACACCGGAGCCGCTGATCAAACCTCAGCTTATGCTGCACGCCCATATGGTGCATAAACCCTACCGAGCCGTACAGTTGTGACTCCAGTTCACGCATCAGCATTTTGTAGCGCAACATGCAGGTGGCGGTTTTGACCAAATAATCCTGGTATTCCAGCGAGTAGGGATCTGTCGGCGGTTTAACATTGGCATGCTCTGATAAGGTATCAAGCACCCTTATCAGTCGTTTCACAGTTTTTATATAATCAATGCTCAGGTGTTTTGCCTGCCGCCGCATGGCTTGCCAGTCGTCGACGGAGAGCGATATATTCGTCGGCGCCTTCGTGTTGTGCACAGCTCCATCCCCTGACGCATTCACCCTGCGTTGAATATCACGGCTGCGACGACGGTTCCTTTTGTTATTGATATAGCAGGTGACTTTGTCCGCCACATAAAGAAACACAAAAACCCCTGCCCATATCGGCGTAACAATGGGTTTAAACAGATCAATTCCCGGCCGGGTTCCCCTTTCCAAATGATTTCCTAGCACCTCCAGGATCTGGTTAATCATGCGATAGGGCTTAATCCGCCCCCAGGCATAACTGAAGGCAAGCTTCCCGCCAAACAGGGCTACCTTGACGACCTTACATCGGGCTTTGTTGGACGACACATTAACACTATCACGCGCCGTATCACGACCGATTATCGCCTGCCCTATCCGCTCACGGATTAAACGGGAACTGAGGTTACCCGGTTCTTCCGGCACAATGGTCTGGATCCAATGGAGGCAGTCTTCCCTGGTCAGATACCAGCGCCCCTTGACCGATGAATGGTTGGCCGCCTCATTGAAAATCGCATCTATCCGATCATCCGGCAATTCACGGAAGGGTTCCCACAAAGGCTTGAATACACGCTCAAACTGGCTATTCAATGCAGAGACTTTCTGTACACCCGCCACAACCATTTTGTCGTAATCCTTTGCCGATTCATCAAACCGGGCGCTGTGCTGCAACGCAAGTGTATACAGCTTCTGTAACCGGATGCTGTCTGCCACACTGTCACCAGCGCGGAATTGAAGGCGATTCAGGTCGTCTGAGAGGTTTTTCATATCCAGTAACAGGTTAGTCATATTGGTCAGGCTATGCTCCCGGGACAGGTACTCCGTTCCGTCCAGCAACTGTCTGATATTACGGTGGGGGTCATCCTCCCCCGGGTTATCCAGTGAGGCAATATCTTTGACCTCCCGGCTGTCCAGTGACTGTGAGCCATCCTGCGCGAACCGATGTCCAAGTTCTGCTTCAACACGATCCACTTTTCGTCGGCTGAACGCACTCCTGACCGCAGCGATAGCAGCCTGGATGCCGACCTGGATCATTTTGAAGATCACCCGGCTGCCCAGGTAAACGGCTGCACCGATGCCACCCGTAGTAATACCGGTAATAATGCCAACCGTCACAACCTCCACCACCTCCAACCCGATAATCCGCTTGTTTCGCTGGGCCCACTGCCGAATACGATGGGCAAAGTCGCTGGCAAATTTCAGAAAACGGTGATGTTCCACCTGGTAACGGATTAACCAGAGGTCTTCACTGTCACACTGATAGCGGGACTGTGGCACCGGCAAACGTGGCCGCGCAACCGAGGCACCGGCGCTAGGCGTTACATGTTCTGGTGCCTCGCGCTGCCACAACCCCATCTGCAGCAGCCGGTTTTTCAACTCCATTACATGTTCCAGCGTGATATCCGCTTCACCGGTAATATTCACTGCCGGGCTCGCCAGAATATCTTCCAGTACACTGCGTCCTTCGGTTTCCGGCATACTGGCCTGATTGACAATACCGTCCAGAAAATGGGGAACGAAAATCTGTTGCAGGAACCCTTTCGGCAGGCTTTTATTCTGGGCAATGAACTCATACGCCAGACGGGTACAGGAGCCATTTATCAGCGCATCAATGCGATCCACCATGCCCCTGTCAATCACCTGTTCGGTGGAATCCAGCTCACCATTGCCATTCCAGCGACAGGCACCGGCCGCCACGAAGGCACAGCCGAGCCGGAAATGCTCTGGCTGGTTCAGATCTATCTCTCCTGAGGCGTGAACCCCCTCGATACCGTCAGAGACAGGATCCCCATGTGTGAGGAATGTCGCATAGGCATTGAACAGCTTGCGCCCCACATTCTGACGTCTGCGCCTGAACAACCGTGAAAACCAGACAAAAGTGTTGCCCCTGGCCACCTTCCGATCCGTTAGGCGACTGGTGTGCCGGGCTTTTTTTCGGATAACGCATTCAGAAAGGGCAATATCGACCTGACGGGACGGGAAATCGATATGCTTCAGGGTGACGTTTTTCTGACAAAGCTGGTCCCACGCCTTCTGGTTGAAAACCTGCGAAAACCTGACTGGACGAATACCGTTGTTGGGCCGCATAACCGCTGACTGTCCCTGATGCCCTGATCTCACCATTGCGTCATTCATCCTGAATGACCAGAACGGCAAGCCCCTGAAGAAAAACCGTGCTATTCAGAAAAGTATAAGCGTTACGGTACCCGACTCCGCCTGAACAGGACGTTCAACCAGAGTCGGTCAAGGAAGGAAGTAATGGCGTGAACGGTTATCGCAAAACCGATTAAGCGAAGCGATCCAGCACCAGGTAGCTGTAGGCCAGCGCATCCTCGTCATCCACCACGAGGTCTTCCCGCAGGGTTTCCTGCCATTCGGCCGGATCCAGTTCCGGGAAGAAGGCGTCGCCGTCAAAGCTGCGGTGCACGCGGGTCAGGTAGAGACGCTCGGCTCTTGGCAGGGCCTCGCGATAGATCTGCTCGCCGCCGATGATCATGAGTTCTTCACAACCGTTGATCAGCGCCACATCTTCCGCCAGAGAGATCGCTTCATCCAGGCTGTACACCACGGAAATGCCTTCCCGCTGATATTCACAGTCACGGGTGATCACGATATTGGTGCGCCCCGGCAACGGCTTGCGCAGGGAATCAAACGTCTTGCGCCCCATGATGATCGGCTTGCCCATGGTGACCGCCTTGAAATAGCGGAGGTCACCCGGCAGGTGCCAAGGCAGTTTGTTGTTAATGCCGATGGCGTTGTTCTCTGCCACCGCGGCAATCATGGCCAGTTTCATTGAATCGTTTCCCCCAGGAAAATCACTGCCACATCAGGGCTGGTAAACGCCTACATTATCATGTCCGGCGTCGCGCAGGTGCATGGCATGCAACTGGCTCATAACGCCTTTCTCGCAATAGAGCAGGTAATGGTTGTCGCGATCCAGTTCCGGGAAACGGGTCGCCAGCTGATAGAACGGAATGGTCAATACTTCATGGCCGGGCAGCGTGAAGGGTTTGATCTCTTCTTCGGTCGGGTGGCGAATATCAATGATGACTTCGTTCTTGCCGACTTCGTTGACCACTTCTACCTGCTCACGGGTCAGATCATCGGCGATGATGTCGTGCACCGAAACACTGCGACGATTCTGCACCGCTGCATCAATCACCGAGAAATCAAATTTCGTTTCTTCGTAAACAATACGCTCGGGCTTGGCGCAGGTCGTCGGATTCTTGGAAATGACTGCGCAGTATTCAGGAATATTCTTGGCAAATTCTTCGGTGCCGATACGCGCAGCAATATTAATAATATCCTGCTTATCCATGGCGATCAGCGGGCGCAGAACCAGCATATCAGTGACAGAATCAATCACTGCCAGATTATGCAATGTCTGGCTAGACACTTGGGCAATCGCTTCACCGGTCACCAGCGCCTGAATATCCATTTCTTTGGCAACAGCGGTCGCAGCACGCAACATCATCCGCTTGAGCACCACGCCCATCTGGGAGTTATCCACATTGGCCAGAATCTCTTCCACCACGCCTTCAAAGGGAATGGTGATAAACCGAACCCGATGCGACGCGCTGTATTTGCTCCAGAGGTAGTAAGCGACTTCCTTCACCGCCAGTTCATGGGCATGACCGCCAAGATTAAAAAAGCAGAAATGGGTGTTCATGCTGCGGCGTGCAGTCAGGAAGCTGGACACGGTGGAATCAAATCCACCGGAGATCAGCGACAACACCGGTTCCTGCGTCCCCATCGGGTAACCACCCAAACCGTCCAGGCGACGCTGCACCATAAAGTAGCGGTTATGTTTGATTTCCAGCTCAACACGAACATCCGGATTTTTCAGCTTAACGCCCGCCGACTCAACACGCTCCAGCAACCCGGCACCGAGAAACCGCTCCACATCGATCGAGGTGAATGTATGGCTGCCGGAACGGTGCACCCGAACCGCAAAGGTCTTGCCCGCGAGTGCGCCGGACCAGGCCGTCACGGTTTTCTCCAGGATGTCGTCAAAATCCGTCAGCGGGTATTCCGCCACTTCCAGCACCTGGTGAATGCCGGAGATACAGCACAGCCGCTCGGCAAGCTGCTCAATATCCTGCCGGTCGGTGAGCTGGGTCTCGACATGAATGACATCCCAGGTGCCCGTCGCCGTCACCTGTTCATCCAGCGGTTTGCAGACCGTGTGGATATTGCGGCGCAACTGTTTCACAAACCGTTTGCGAACCGGTGAACTTTTAATGGTGATTTCGGGGAACAGTTTGACAATAAACTTCATCAGGGAGTCTTCAGTAGTGAGTGCGCGTTTTCAGTGCCTGTGAAAACAGCATCGGCAGGCGAACAGGGAATGGAAAAAGACGATGCATGATAATTAACCCCGCATAGTAAATACCCCCGCTGAAATTTTCCAGCTTTCAGACATTTCGGGCTTCGATTAAAGGGTGTAGACTGACTTCCGCTTGCCAGCGCAACGGTTTTCCCTTATGCCGGCTGCCCCGCTTCGGGTCACGGAACCATCGGAAAAACCGGCCGCGCACCAGTTCAGGTCAGCATAATAAAAAGATGCACCTTTTTGCTTCACGCAACACTAACAAAACGCCCGGGAACCGCAGGTGCACCCTTTAAAGACACGGACTGAGGGGCAAATACCAAACTGGCACACGCCTTGCTTTAGCCAGTCCGAGCCTGGTTCGCATTGCTTTGGCACGCTGTGTCGCCAACGGAACGAACAGACGCATACCGCTCGAGACCCGATCCGGACACTAGCGGTCGAGATAAACCCGGAGGAATAAGAATGTCTGCCAAGACCACTGCCCTGATCAAGGAAAATGACGTCAAGTGGGTTGACCTGCGCTTCACCGACAGCCGTGGTAAAGAACAGCACGTCTCCATGCCCACCAGCGAGATCGACAGCGAATTTTTCGAAGTCGGCAAGATGTTTGACGGTTCATCCATCGCCGGCTGGAAAGGCATCAACGAGTCCGACATGATCCTGATGCCGGACGACGACAGCGCCGTGATCGACCCCTTCACCGAGGAGCCGACCCTCAACCTGCGCTGCGACATCGTTGAGCCCGCCACCATGCAGGGTTATGAGCGTGACCCTCGTTCTGTCGCCCGTCGTGCGGAAGAGTACCTGAAGTCCACCGGCGTGGCCGACACTGCCTTCTTCGGTCCTGAGCCCGAGTTCTTCGTCTTCGACGACGTGAAGTGGAACATCGACATTTCCGGCGCTTCCTACGAAGTCAACTCTGAAGAAGCGGCCTGGTCCTCCAACAAACAGTTCGAAAGCGGCAACACCGGCCACCGTCCGAAGATCAAGGGCGGTTACTTCCCGGTACCTCCGGTTGATTCCCTGCACGATCTCCGTGCCGCCATGTGTCAGGCCATGGAAGCCATGGGCGTTGGCGTTGAAGTGCACCACCACGAAGTCGGCACCGCCGGCCAGTGTGAGATCGGCACCCGCTTCAACACCCTGGTGCGCAAGGCGGACGAAGTCCAGATCCTCAAGTACTGTGTCCACAACGTTGCCCACGCCTACGGCAAGACAGCGACCTTCATGCCCAAGCCCCTGGTGGGCGACAACGGCAGCGGCATGCACGTGCACATGTCCCTGAGCAAGGACGGCAACAACCTGTTCGCCGGTGACGGCTATGCCGGCCTGAGCGAAACTGCCCTGTACTACATCGGCGGTGTCATCAAGCACGCCAAGGCCCTGAACGCCTTCACCAACGCCTCCACTAATGCGTACAAGCGTCTGGTACCCGGCTTCGAAGCCCCGGTTATGCTAGCCTACTCTGCCCGTAACCGTTCCGCTTCCATCCGGATTCCTTACGTGAACAGCCCGAAGGCGCGTCGTATCGAGGTCCGTTTCCCTGACCCGACTGCCAACCCTTACCTGGCCTTCGCGGCCCTGATGATGGCAGGCCTGGACGGTATCAAGAACAAGCTGCACCCTGGCGATGCTGCGGACAAGGACCTGTACGACCTGCCGCCGGAAGAAGCCGCCGAGATCCCAACCGTTGCCGCCAGCTTCGAAGAAGCCCTGAATGCGTTGGATGCGGATCGCGCCTTCCTGACCGAAGGTGGCGTCTTCACTGACGACATGATCGACGGTTACCTTGAGTTGAAGCGTGAAGAGTGCATCACTGTGGCGCAGACCACGCACCCAGCTGAGTTTGACCTGTACTACAGCGTGTAAGCACACCGTAGACAGCAAAAGCTAATCGGGTAGCCGAGGGTCTCTAGCCCTCAGCCCCCACAACACCCTGCATGCGGGTCCGCACAGGGCGTTTCCTGAAGATGTTTTAAAGTACACTGGCCGATTAGCTCCGGCATACT
>MUIA01000430.1 GCA_002084115.1 Oceanospirillales bacterium LUC14_002_19_P2
GCTAATGACAGATGTAGACATAGTTGTTAACCAGCAGGGAACGGATTGCACAAGAATATGTCGGATTTTATGAGGATGCCTTTTTGAGTACTTTAGTTTTAATTATTTCGAAAGAGCACCCACCTGATTTTCATTTCACCGTTCTTATCGCTGGTCTTTATCGCATTTATTCTGGGTGAACCGATTCAACCGGCTACATTCGCCGGTTTGATTATTATTGTTTCTGCGGTTGTGATTCAGCAAAAGCAAAAAACCATTAGCCATAATGCTGAAACAATGACTACAGAATCTGCGGCATCCTCCGCAACGACCGACTAAGAATACCAAGCGGCGCTGACTGACACGGTGCCGCTAATTTACGCCTGATAATACGAGCTTTTACAAGCCAACTGTCGCTATAACCACAACAATCGTTGCCACCGCATCAGTGTGAGCAGTCATGAAATGAGGAGATACTGTATGAGTTTGCCGTCCATTAAAAGTATCGATACCACTACTACCAATCTGGCACATCGCCTTACGGACATCCGCCAGTTTATGGCTCGCGAAAGCCTTGATGCGTTTATCGTTCCCTGTTCCGACCAGTTTCTTGGGGAGTATCTGGGACCCGATGTACAGCGCCTGCGCTGGCTGACCGGTTTTACCGGCGAAGCGGCCATCGCGGTTATCCTTCCAGAACGGGCAGCTCTTTTTGTCGATGGCCGTTTCACCGTTCAGGTTCGTCAGCAAGTGCCCGCATCGCTTTTTGAATACCACCACCTGATTGAAGAGTCCCATCTAAACTGGCTAAACACCACACTGCAACCGGGTGATCGGATGGGCTTTGACGCCACACTGCATACCTATAACTGGTATCAGGATGCCGTTACCACCTTCAAGGAAAAGGAAATTCAGCTGGTCGAGCTGACAGAAAACCCAATCGACAAGCTATGGCACGACAGACCCACTGCAAGTGATGCTCCCGGCATGCTGCTGGACGAAAAATACACCGGTCGCAACAGTGCAGATAAACGCAAGGTACTGTCTGACATGCTGCAACAGAAAGGACTGGATGCCCTGGTCATCACCCAGCCTGACGCCGTCAACTGGTTGTTCAATATCCGCAGTGGAGACGTCCCCTGCCTGCCTGTCGTCCTCAGTTACGCCATAGTTTATCAGGATGGCAGTGCAGACCTGTTTGCCCCCACCGACAAACTCGATAACCGATTTTACCGGCATGCCGGTGACGATGTCCGGCTGATGGAAATCTCTACGATCGAACATTCACTGAAACAACTCGGTGAAGACGGTACAGATGTTCAGCTGCATTATGAAAACAGCAATGCCTGGATTCCTCTGACCTTGCTGCACTTCGGCGCACAGGTCATACACGGCGATGATCCCTGCATGGCCATGAAGGCAATCAAGAACCCGATCGAAATTGAGGGCATGCGTCAGGCCCACCTGTATGACGGGATTGCCACAACAAAATTCCTGGCCTGGCTTGATCGGGAAATTGCAGCAGGAACACAGACATTGGATGAATGCGTACTTGCCGATAAGATTGAAGCTCTGCTTGAGGAGCAGCCCGGCTACCACGGGTGTAGTTTTGAAACCATCTCCGCCGTCGGCCCCAACGCCGCCATGTGTCATTACAATCACACACTGACCACACCGCGCAAGCTGGGTCAGGACGGCCTGTACCTGATTGATAGTGGCGGCCATTTCCCCGAAGGCACCACTGACATGACTCGTACCATCAAGGTCGGCGAAGTCACTGACGAAATGTGCACCCGTTACACTCAGGTGCTACAGGGACACATTCGGCTGGCCGCCACACGGTTCCCAAAAGGTACGCGAGGGATTCAACTCGATACTATCGCCCGTCAGCCTTTATGGCAGGCAGGTTGTGACTATGATCACGGCACCGGACATGGTGTGGGCCATTTCCTTGGCGTGCATGAAACTCCGCTGCGGATGTCCCCTCAGGAGACCGAATCCCGCCTGAAAGCTGGCATGATGATCACCATTGAGCCCGGTTATTACAAGGAAGATGCCTACGGCCTACGGGTTGAAAACCTGTATGTAGTTAAGCCTTCAATGATAGCAAGTGATATACCCATGCTGGAAATGGAATCGCTCACCTTTGCACCGATTGACTGCAGATTGATCAAGCAAGAACTGTTAAGCACCGAAGAAATTCAATGGCTGGATGATTACCATCAGCAGGTGCGCGAGATCATTGGCTCTTATCTCAGCGATGGAGAAATGACCTGGTTGAATCAGGTCACTCGTCCTCTTGCAGAACAGCACGCCTGATTCAGAGCGTCGGCGGGAGTTGATTACAACTCCCGCTTCTATTGTTCCAGTGACTTATTGAAAATAAAAGTCGTATTTAATTGTAATAAAATCGAAGTCGAGAAAAGTCATTTTCAATAATTTTTCAAACAACAAACTATACCCATATCACCTTTATCATCCGATAGCTCTTCTTGCTTTCTAAATAAAAGAACATAATTCCTCACAAGCATTTACAACATTTCAAAAACAAACTGTTCTTTCATTTATGGACTATGGACAACTAGACTAGCGGCTTTCTCTTTCCTCTTTTTTTCAAAGTGATGGGGGCTTGATGGATATTGTTTCCCATAACCGAACAGCCTGGAATAAAAAAGCAAGAGAAGGTAGCCGTTAGTCCAAACCTGTAAATCCGGACATCATTTATGCTGCACGCAAGGGCATCTGGCAGGTAATCCTGACACCCAACAAACCTGTACCAGGGGCATGGTTTGACCAGATTGTCGGCAAACACGTTTTGTGTCTGGCATCAGGGGGTGGCCAACAAGCTCCCATACTTGCAGCGGCAGGCGTGAAGGTGACCAGCTTAGACAATTCCGATATTCAACTCGAAAAAGACCGCTACGTGGCAGAACGTGACGGATTAAATCTTGTCACCTTACAAGGTGATATGTCGGACTTATCTGAATTCAGGGATCAATCTTTTGATTTGATTTTTCATCCGGTATCAAACCTTTTTGTCAAAGCAGTTCGGCCTGTATGGCGTGAATGCTATAGAGTATTGAAACCGAATGGCAGGCTGTTATCAGGTTTCGTTAATCCTGTTTTCTTTCTTTTCGACAATAAAGAAATGCAGGAAACCCACCTGTTTGGCTAAGTTACCCCTGATGGTTGGTTGACCTATACTCCCTGAACCATCCGGCTATCAGGGGATGACTGTTATGAATTCCAGGCTCTTTCAAAATTTCATTGATGCGATTTCGTTATTAA
>MUIA01000431.1 GCA_002084115.1 Oceanospirillales bacterium LUC14_002_19_P2
AGCTGGACACATTGGTACAGAAAGGAAAACTCCTGCCTGCCCATAAGGATCAGATGGTGGCGTTCATGGCCTCGCTGGACACCGAAAAAGGCGTGGTCTCCTTTGGTGAAGGTGAGCAAAAAAAGACACTGGATCAGCGTACCTACCTGCTGAAGTTTCTCACCGGTTTGCCACAACAGGTGGACTTCAACGAACACAGCAAGGATGACCAAAGCGAGCCGCCGGCATCCTCGGATGAGCTCGCCCGCAAGGCGCTGGCCTACCAGGAGCAGGCGCGGAAGGAAGGCCGCATGGTCACCATTACTGAAGCGGTCAATACCATCCGGCAACAGGGAAGCAACGCATGAGCATCAGAAACGACGGGCTGATCAAAACCTTCATTGCCGATGGCGTTTTGCAAGGTCGTCGCCTGGTGACCTTCGGCACCGGTCGAATGACCGTGCGACAGGCTAACGCAGCTTCCGATGCCTTGATTGGCATCACCACCCAGATCGGCAGTGAAAACAATGGCCGGGTCGATGTCATTGTTTCCGGCATTACGGAGGCGGTGGCCGGTGGAACACTGAGCAAAGGCACTGTGCTCACCAGTAATTCCGAGGGCAAGGTGATCACCGCCACCCAAGCCGCTGACCGCATCATTGGCATCGCACTGGAAGATGCCGAGGTGGGGGACTACGCCGCCATCCTGCTGGCACAGGGCTGATAGCGACAAGCCGAATATCGACTGACGGTTAAACGGAGAGAACCATGGCTAACGCGCCTTTTGTGACCAACCCGGTGCTGACGGCAATCGCCATCGCTTACACCAACAATGAGTTTATTGCAGATCGGGTATTGCCCCGTACTACGGTACCCGCCCGGGAGTTCAAGTGGACGAAGTACAACAAGGAAGACCGCTTCACCATTCCTGAAACACTGGTAGGGCGTAAGGGCGTCCCCAACGTGGTCGAGTTCGGTGGCACCGAAGACTCCGCCTTCGTGCTGGACTACGGTCTGGAAGACCATATCCCACAGCAGGATCTGGATAACGCCGCCAACATGCAGGCGAACTTTGATCCGCGTGGGAATGCAGTGGAGCTGTTGAGCGAGGTGATTGCGCTGGGCCGTGAACAGCGGGTCGCCTCCCTGGTACAGGACAAGGGAAACTATACCCACAAGGAAACATTGTCTGGCACCGAGCAGTGGAGCCACTCCGACAGCAAGCCCATCATCCAGCTGGTGGATGCGCTGGAGACGCCCATCAAGCGTCCGAACCTGATGGTCATTAGTCGCAAGGCATCGGTACAGCTGCGTCGGAACCCGAGCGTGGTGAAAGCCTTTCACGGCACACTGGCCGACGATGGTCTGGTACCCATGGCGTTCGTCAAAGACCTGCTGGAGCTGGATGAGATTCTGGTCGGCGCAGCTTATTACAACAGCCAACGACCCGGTCACGAGATGCAGCTGGAACGGGTCTGGGGTAACCACTGCTCACTGATCTACCGCAACCCTAACGCCCAGCCGAGTAAAGGCGTGACCTTCGGGTTTACCGCCGAACATGGTGGCCGCGTCGCCGGAACCCGTCCCGATGGCAATATCGGTCTGCGTGGCGGTGAGGCTATTCGGGTTGGTGAATCACTCAATGAGCTGATTGTCTGCCCTGACGTGGCCTACTTCATCGAAAACATTATTGCCTGAAGGAGCGCTGCATGAGCCAGTACAAAACCCTGCATCCGGTCAGGCACAACGGCACGCTCTATCCGGCAGAGGCCAATATGAAACTGAACGAGGCCGAAGCTGAAACGCTGCTGGCGCTGGGTGCTGTTGTCCCCACCAGTGGCAGCAGAAAAACCACCCGGCCCAAAACGCCGGAGCAGGCTGACAGATGTACTGCACCCTGCAGGGCCTGATCGACCGGTTCGGGGAAACGGAGCTTTTAAAGCTGACCGACATGAACCGCACCGGTTTGATTGATACGGTACGGGTGGAACGTACTCTGGAAGACGCTGGTCAGGAGATCAACACCTATCTGGCGGCACGGTATGACACACCGATTGATGCAGCGCCGGATATTCTGGCCCGTCTCTGCGCCGACATTGCCCGCTACCGGCTCTATGAAAACCGGGTCACTGAAGATGTTCGCAACCGTTACAAGGATGCGGTGGCGATGCTGCGGGATCTGGCCTCCGGCAAGGCGACGTTGCCGAGTGCCAAAGACGAGCCCGCCGCACCGGTTGCCGGTATGGATGTCACCGTTACCCGCAGCCGGACGGACCGGGTGTTCACCATGAACACCTTTGAGAGCACGGCCACACCGATGCTGGTGGCCAACAGCGAAACCGCTACTTCGACGGGGCTGACATCCCCCCGACTGGAAGGCAGTGATCTGGTCTTTACCGATCAGAACGGCGGGCAGGTTCGCGTGGATTTGTCGACACTGGACAGTTATCTCAGCCATGCGGACTACGATGGCAACAGCCTGACACTGACTATGTCAGACGGCCAAATCCACTCCATCGGTATGCATCATGACCACGATGCTGACTATATCGGTGATGCGCCCACCGATGGCCGGCAATATACCCGCTACAACGGTGAGTGGGTGGTGCTGGCCATACCGGACAACAACGACATTGTGATTAACGGCGGTTATTTCTAGGGGCAGACTATGGCAAACGTCATCCGGATCAAGCGCAGCCAGATAACCGGTACCCCGGCCTCACTGGAAGAAGGGGAGCTGGCCTACTCGGAAGTCAGTGGTCACCTGTTTATCGGGGCCAGCAACGATACCATTCTGATCATTGGTGGAGTGACCGACCACAATAAGCTGGCCGGTATTGAGACCAATGCCAACCACTACAGTTTACCCACAGCTACCACGACTGATCTGGGCGGTATCAAGATTGGTTCAGGGTTGAATATCGACGGCGATGGTGTGGTTTCGCTTTCCTCCGGCAGCAGTATTACGTCCGGCGAAGTGGACACCAGAATCAGCAACGCCATCAATAACCTGATAGCCGGTACGCCAGCCGCACTGGATACGCTGAATGAGCTGGCCACGGCCCTGCAGGACAATGACAGCGAACTTGCTGCACTGACAACCGGACTGGATAACCGGCTGAATAAAAACCTCAACCTGTCCGATCTGACCGATATCAATGCTGCCCGCACCAGTCTCAACCTGGGAACACTGGCGTTACAAAATCACAATGCCGCTACCATTTCCGGCGGCGGTATCTCCAATGTGTCGCTCACCAACTGCGATATGGACGGGGGCAGCTTTTAA
>MUIA01000166.1 GCA_002084115.1 Oceanospirillales bacterium LUC14_002_19_P2
GCTGTGTCTCTGGCTCAGTGTTTGTTGGCTTATCAACAATCCCGGAGAAAAAATCGAATTGTGGAGTTCGGCAGAGGTCAATTTTTTGCTTTGTTGTCATTGGTCGTTACGGGCTATCTGCAGGTGTGTGTATATTACCCGTTGATACTGGTTTCGCGACAGCCTCTTAAAGAGTGGCCGATTAATACAACACATGAACTCAACGCATTGATACGTCAAAACCAGCAAAAATCAAAGCCCTCCGTATTCAATGAACTGGCCTCCATAGGGCGTAGTATTGATCCCAAAAGGGCAGATGCTCTGGCACTTATCAAAGGTCTGGATGATGCCATTCGGAAACAATATTCCAAAAAGACCATCACACTTGAACAGACATTTCAAATACGCAGCATTATGACCGGAAAACTACTGATTATTGCCAAAAATCCAGACAAAGTCAGTGAACTTAGCAAACCGCATGTCACTAAACTGATTGGCCCTGAGCGAGCTAAAGACGTGATCAAGGCCATGGAGAAAACCATCGACAGGAATCTTGAAGCCCGCCTTATAAATCTGAAAATGCCTGATGTCCCCAATCACAAGCCCAAATAACAACTTTTGCTAAAAATCACAGGGTTGGAAAACACAACAATGGACGTTATATTACGCCAAACAGCCATCAACATACGTAGAAAACACTAATGGCATCACCAAGGCACAACAATCCGCCCACAGGGATCAGCAAAAAGACCTTCTTCGCTCCCGCACGCCTGCTTCTCCTACTGCCTTAGGGCAGCATAATTTTCTTCACCCCGGCCCCGCTGAGGCGCATCCAGAAGCATCGGACGCCTGAAACAGCACACAACACAGACCTGTATTCCAAATTCCAATAATTGTCTGGAGTGTTTGCGATGAGTGAGAATCGCGTTGTAATTTTCGACACCACCCTCAGGGATGGCGAGCAAAGCCCTGGCGCATCAATGACCCGAGATGAAAAACTGCGCATTGCCCGTTCCCTGGAAAAAATGCGGGTGGATGTCATCGAAGCAGGATTTGCCATGGCCAGCCCGGGGGACTTTGAGTCTGTCAAAGCCATTGCCGAAACCATCCGGGAAAGCACTATCTGCAGCCTGTCCCGGGCACTGGACAAGGATATCGATCGTGCTGCCGAAGCTCTGAAACCGGCCTCCCGTGGACGAATCCATACCTTTATCGCCACCTCGCCCATCCATATGAAATACAAGCTTCAGATGGAACCTGAGCAGGTGATTGAACAGGCCGTCCATGCAGTTAAGCGCGCCAGGAACCTGGTCGAGGATGTCGAATTCTCCTGCGAAGACGCTGGCCGTTCTGAGCTGGATTTCCTCTGCCGGATTATCGAGAAAGCCATTGATGCCGGTGCACGCACCATCAACATCCCGGATACGGTCGGCTATGCCCTGCCACACCAGTTCGGGGACACCATCCGGCAATTGATTGAACGCATCCCGAATTCTGACAAAGCCATTTTCTCCGTGCACTGCCACAATGACCTCGGCCTTGCCGTTGCCAATTCCCTTTCGGCTGTCGTTAACGGCGCCCGACAAGTAGAGTGCACCATCAACGGACTGGGTGAGCGGGCGGGTAACGCTTCGCTGGAAGAAATTGTCATGGCCATCCGCACCCGTGGTGACAACCTGCGTGTGGATACCGCCATCAACACCCGTCAGATTGTGCCAGCGTCACGCTTGGTTTCCGGTATCACCGGCTTCCCGGTACAGCCCAACAAGGCCATTGTCGGCATTAATGCCTTTGCCCATGAAGCCGGTATCCATCAGGACGGCGTTCTCAAGCACCGGGAAACCTATGAAATCATGAGGGCCGAGGATGTCGGCTGGAATGCCAACCGGATGGTACTGGGCAAGCACTCTGGCCGGAATGCGTTCAAGAGTCGCCTGCAGGAACTCAATATCACGATCGCGGATGACGAAGCGCTCAACAAGGCTTTCATGCAGTTCAAGGCGCTGGCGGATAAGAAACACGAAATCTATGACGAAGACCTTCAAGCCCTGGTCACCGATGCCAGAAACCAGGACATTGCCGAGAAGTACAGCCTGTTGCAGATGGAAGCCAGCTCGCGGATGGGTATCACGCCTGAAGCCCGCCTGACCATGACGGTGGACGGCAAGGAAGAACAGATCACCAGTGAGGGCGATGGTCCGGTAGATGCGATCTTCAAAGCCATCGAAACCGTAGCGGATTCCGGCGCCAAGCTGGAACTTTACTCCGTCAACGCAATCACTGAAGGTACCGACTCCCAGGGTGAAGTGACGGTCCGTCTCGCTAAAGACGGGCAGATCGTCAATGGCAATGGCGCCGATACCGATATCCTGGTGGCATCCGCCAAGGCCTATATCAATGCATTGAATCTGCTGACGTCAGGCATTCGCAAGGCGAACCCGCAGACAGGCAACGTCTGACCAACGTCCGTCAATCCAGAACGGGCAGTAACCATTCTGTTACTGCCCGTTTTGCTTATCCTCGGTTTTGCATACAATAGGAAGGTGCCAGTCAACAGCCCCTCCGGGGCGGGAGCCTCCGGAGCCGCATGAACGAACAGCAACGCCAGCAATACCTTGACGCCATGGGCATCCAGCCCTGGTTTCCCCGCTATATTCTGCCGGAAGCCAAACCTTCGACGACCTGTGAATGGGACTGGGAAGTCTGGGAGGCAGAACATCAACCAGCAGCCGTAGCAGAACAACCCCAGCACAGCGCTGAGCAGGCAGTCACACCCGCACCCTTTAAGCCTGCCGGTAAACCGGTCATGCGACCAGCGGATATTCTGGGTGAAACACCGGAACAAGCCGTTGAAACGACTACTGAAACGCCAGCAGAAAACGTTACCGTGCCGAACAAACCCGTCAAACCTGCTGAGCGGTTTCGTCTGGTCACGCTTTCAGTTAACGACGACTGCCTTGTGGTTTCCGAATTGCCCAGCACGGGTATGAACCAGTTCACCCGATTCCATGAAAGACTCTTAAGGAATCTTCTCTTTTCCGTTGGTATTCCTATTGCGCCAGCATTACAACCCGCGCTGTTTGACTGGCCCATCGCCGGCAACCGGGCTGACCAGGATGAACAGGCAGCCCATGATGCCGTGCATGGTTACCTGACGAACCAGTTTGGCCTTCGTCGTCGCAAAATGGTCTTTCTGCTGGGACGTAACTGCGTGCGTTATGTCTTGGGTCCGGATACCTATTTTGATGAAGCCCGGGGCATTCAGGACAAAGACCAGCAAACAACTGTAATAACCCACAGTCTGGATGCACTGATGAAACTGCCCGCCATCAAGGCTGACACATGGCGCGATATTTCCCCTCTGTTAACCCGTAACTCATGATCACGTCTGAAACATATTCCGAGCTTTCCCCGATTGTGCAACGCGCCATGACGCTTGAGGACCTGGAGTCCGTATTTGCCATCGAATGCCTTGCACATTCCCACCCCTGGTCCATTGGTAACCTCAGAGACTGCATTACCTCCGGCTATCACTGCCAGGTACTGGAACAGGACGGCGACATTGTTGCCTTTGGCATCATCTCTGCAGCCATCGGCGAATCGCACCTGCTGAACCTGGTTGTATCCCCCAACCACCAGCGCCGGGGACTGGGGCAACGAATGCTCAACCAGCTGCTCAAAGCTGCTGTCACACTGGATGCAGAGGTCATGTTCCTGGAAGTCCGCGCCTCGAACCAGGGCGCCATTACGCTTTATCTGGAAAACGGTTTTTCAGAAATCGGCCGCCGCAAGGATTACTATCCCGCCAAACAGGGACGGGAAGAAGCCATCGTCATGGTCATGGACCTCACCTTTCTTGACGATTGATATCACCTTCTGTCGATCACTCCCTTCACATGCGTGGCGCAGGCCGATAGACTGCGGCCACGCCAACAACAACGATGACAGGCTTTGCCCATGGCCACACTGCTCCGAGCATGCTTCACGCTACTGCTGTTCCTGCCGCCCCTGATCGCACAGGCGGATGAAAAGAACTTCACCCTGCTGCATACCAATGACTGGCAGTCCCGCCTGCTGGGTTTCGGCCCCAACCTTGAGTACACCCCCAAAACAATCAACGATGACAAAACCACCGGCGGCATCGCCCGTCTCGCTACCAAGATAAAAACGATCCGTGCACAACAACCCGCCGGTCAACCGCTGATGCTGCTTGATGGCGGTGACTTCAGCATGGGCACCCTGTTTCACACCATTACCCGGGAAACCGGCTCAGAACTGCAGCTGATGCAGAAACTGGGTTATGACGCCATCACCCTGGGCAACCATGAATTTGATTTCCGTCCGGATGGGCTGGCACAAATGATCCGCTCTGCGCATCAGGCACAAGGTGCCATTCCCCCCATCGTGATCTCCAACCTGTTTTTCTCCGAATCAGGCAAAGGCGATGCCTCGCTGAAAGCGGTTTACGACGACCAGTTAATTCGTCGCAAACTGGTGCTGGAAAAAGACGGCATCCGGTTTGGCTTCTTTGGCCTGATCGGTGTCGATGCCCGAAATTCTGCCCCGAATGCCAAGCCTGTGCGGATTGACCGTCAGATCGAAGTGGCAAAATCCATGGTGGCGGAACTGAAGCAGCAGGATAAAGCGGATGTCATTATCCTTCTCTCCCACAGCGGCGTGGTGCAAAACAGTGATGGCCTCTGGACAGGCGAAGAAGTCGAATATGCCCGCCAGGTGCCGGGTATCGATATCATCATCGGCGGTCACAGCCACACCCCGATTTTTGAGCCCATTATGATAAACGGCACACCGATTGTGCAGGCCGGTTCGGATGGTCAGTACCTCGGAGAAATGGCGGTCAGGCTCACCGACAACGGTATTCGTATGACCGGCTATAAACTCCACCCGATCAATGACAAGATTCCCGGGGATCCGGAAATCAGCAAAATGATTGCTGGTTTCAAGGCACAGGTCAGTGAAAAAATGCTCACCCCCAGGGGTTATCACTTCGATCAGCCACTGGTGAAAACACCAGCTAATCTGGGCAGGGACTACGATGATCCCCGGCTCGGCAATCTGGTCACCGATGCCATCCGCAAAGCGACCGGCGCCGATATCGGCCTGACCGGCAACGGAACGCTGCGTGACGATATCCTGCGGGGCGAAACCGGCGTGCAGGCTGTCTCTGACATCTTTCGTATTCAACCCCTCGGTATTGGCGAACACGATGACGAACCCGGCTATCCGTTAATGAAAGCCAGGCTGACAGGCCCTGAGGTCAAGAGCCTGCTGGAAGTACTCCTGCTCGGTTACCAGACTCGCAGCGACGCCTATTACCCACGCCTGTCCGGTATTCGTTTTACCTACAACAACTTCCGCCCCCCGTTTGACCGGGTAACCAAAATGGAACTGGGTGATCCCGTCAATGGCTACACAACCATGGATCTCAGTGGTAAAAGCGATCGCCTCTACAGCATTGGCGGCACCAGCTATGTCGGCAGCTTTACCTGGATTATTCCGGATATCAGCCATGGCCTGCTTAGCGTCACGCCGAAATACGCCAACGGTCAGCCGATTGCCAATATCCGTGACGCTATTCTGGATATCAGCCCAGAAACCCCCGGCATTCAGGAAATGAAGATCTGGCAGGCCATGATGGATTACCTGGGCTCGTTACCGGATCTGGATAACGACGGCCTGTCCGACATTCCTCTGGACAGCACGATCACCGAGCAACGCATGATCGCGGATCATAGTCTCAATCCGGCAAAACTCTTCAGTAATACCACCTGGATTCTGTGGACGACACTCGGCCTGCTGATCATCCTGATCGGCTTGCTTGGATGGTTACTGATAGCTGTGGGACGGCGATTACGGCGTTAATACGCATCATCAGGCGGTATGCCTTGCGGATGCAAGCATACCGCGCCTTTATCGATCCCCGGCCCTGCTGCAAACTACACTTAGTACAACAGATGGCATATTCCTGCGGGTCACCGGCAGACACAATGCCCTCTCAAACGATTACCTGAAAGGCTAAATATTCAATGGCTTCCTTAAAACCACTACTAACCAACAATCGCACCTGGGCACAGGAAAACAAGACGCAGAATCCAGACTTCTTCAGTCGTCTGAGCGCCGGGCAGTCGCCCCAGTATCTCTGGATCGGCTGCTGTGACAGCCGCGTGCCTGCCGAAATGCTCACTGGCGCGCAGCCGGGTGACCTGCTGGTACACCGGAATGTCGCCAACATGGTATTGCATGACGACACCAACTGCCTTTCCGTACTGCAGTTTGCTGTGGAAGCGCTGAAAATCAAAGATATCGTGGTAGCCGGTCATTACGACTGCGGTGGCGTGAAAGCCGCCCTCAACGGTGGCACGTCCGGAAAGCTGGGCAACTGGCTTCACCACCTTGAATATATTTACCTGCAACATAAAGCGCAGTTTGATTTACTGACCGATGAGGAAGAGCGCATCAACCTCCTCTGTGAGCTCAATGTGGCTCACCAGGTCGTCAATGTCGCCAACACCACGACCGTTCGAAAGGCATGGCAAAATCACTTTCCCCTGACCATTCACGGCTGTATTTATGATATCGGCGATGGTTTGCTCAAAGAGATCGGTGTCTCGGTTAACGGCCCGGATACCATACCCGCACAATATCAGCGTGCTGACCAGGAATAAAAGCAGCGGGCACTATTGCCCGTCAACTTCCCGACTGATTTTGACTGGACATACTTTGTCTATCATTGCTTAGTAACAAGCGTGCGGTTTCAGTTGTCGCTTTTCAATCAAGCCTCAAACCATGGAATGGGGCTAAGTTACCCCTTGTGGTTGGTAGCACCAATGTCCAATGATTTTCTCGAACATGCGTGCAGTCGTCAGCCTATGACGCTCTGTTAGAGCGCGCCGCCAAGCGAGGTAATGAGTCATA
>MUIA01000047.1 GCA_002084115.1 Oceanospirillales bacterium LUC14_002_19_P2
TTTTCAGTTTGCCGATCAAGCAGCTGGCGCATCAGCTGCTGTCGCGCCTTAATCTCGCGGATCTCTTTGCCGCCTCGGCCAATAAACGGCAAATGCTCTATAGCATTGCCTAGCCTTGAAACTGTCTGGTCAAGAATGGAATCCCTGCCTACGATTTTCCCTGCTCGCAGCCCGTAACTCACAAGGCCGCCCGTTGCCGCACCCGCAGCGACATCCAGCCACCACTGTGCAGATCCGGGTTCATGTTCAGAACTGACACCGCCATAAACACCGCCGCCAACCGAAGCGATGGCATTATCACGTCCCCACTCACGGGCTATGGTACGTACTGCAGCAGGTAAAGGATTGGCGTAAAACGTTCCCTGTGCTGATGAACTATCAGGCTTGTCTATTTGCTGCCTGGTTGATCGTCCTGTTCCGGATTCGGCCAGGTCAACGGTGGCTCCTCCAGATCCATGCGGTTGGCCTTGTCCACCGCCTGCGCCATCATTTGCAGGAACAGTTTCGCTTTCTGCCGGTCGCGGGGTTTCAGGGGAGTTGCCCGTCCCCTCGATGGTTTGCGCTTCATCGCCATAGCGTCCTTTCAATGTTCTGTCAGTCGCCCGAATAAAATCTTGGCGCGTGGCCGGCGCAGAACCAAACAGGTCATTACCGCCTTTGCTGACTTCGGTTTCCAGTTGCACAGCAAGCTCTTTCAGGGCCTCACCCATCCGCCGGGGTGAGCGCAGGTTTTGATCCAGATAACGTGCCAGCTGTGCCGTGATGTCGTCCGTGTCTCGCAGCATGGATTGCTGACTCAAAAGCTCAGTTACCGCCTGACGCTCACGCCGACTTGTGCGAACAATATCCACGGCATCCATCAGGTTCGGGACAATATTAGCGTCTCCGCCCAGCTCAGGATCAAACGACCGCGCCCTGGCAAACGCCGGGGCTGCACTGTTTAGACTGTTAATCAGGTTCCTGAGTTCCGGATCAGCTTCTTCTGCAAACATGGAAAGCAGACGATCGTCATCGTATGCCTTGGTGAACACCGCTGATTGCACACGCTTAACGGCATCTGCGTTAGGGCGTCCCTGAGCATCGACCAGGGAACCACCGTCCAGCGTGCCAAGTCGTGCCACAAAACGACGAAGGAAAGGCAGGTTTTCAGGGTTGCTGATACCGCCGTTTTCATCCGGGGTATACATCAGGATGTCATCATCAGTCAGCAGATCCCCATCCGCCCTGGCCTGCTCTGAAGGACTCATCCGTGCCAAGTCACTTTGATTCGCTTCACGGGCAAAGAAACCGCGATTAGCGTCATCCAGTGGCGTCTTACGAACACGAACCAAAACCGGCTTGTCCATGCCGGAAACAACGTCCTTGTCCAGCCCGTAGGCTTCGGCGTTATCTCTCAGCCACTGCCGATAGCCCGCCGTGTCGCCGCCATCATAGCTATAACGAATGGCTGCCACCCGACCATTACCTGATTCAACCACCCGGTCAGCCCCAATGATCGGCGCACCGTCGCTGGCCTTAGGGCTTGCGCCCATCCACTCGGGACGGAGGTTGGCAGCCATCTGCCGGATTTGCGCCTCGCTGGATCCACGGCTACGGTCTCGAGGCTGCAGACTAACAGGATACTCGGGATTGGTAACCCCGTTGGGACCGTGCGACGTAATCAGGTCATCGGCATCAACCACAGCATAATCCACGTCGACGCCTGTCCCCCTAATGGTGGTCACGTGCCGGTATGGCGCTGTACCGGCGGTAGGCGCACTGGCCGTCGCTATCCTGCTGTCAGGTTCAAGATTTAATCCAGTGGCACTGTCACCGGTATCAACTGCTGCAGTTTCCGACGCCAACTCTCCCGACCTGACTTCTCCTGATCTGGTCCACAGGTCTTCTGCTCCCGGATATGACACGGCTGCATCATCGGGGCTTTGAGTGGTGGAAGCATTGGGGTCTGGTAGCTCATCAGCAATCTCCTTATTCAGGCTGACAATGTCGCCATCCGGTGTCTGTTCATAACGAACCAGGTTGTTCAGATATTCTTCCGGTGAGTCAAAACCGGCTTGCTTTGCCTGCCGGCGGATCTGGGCATTCTCAATCAGCCGGGGGACCGCCTTCAGCCAGTCCCCCATCTTGACGATCCCCGCATCAAACACTGCGCCCAAAGCGACTTCCAGACTGGCATTCTGGATACGGGCAGCAATGTTTTCACTGATACTCATATCCTCCGCCCCTTCTGGACGACGCGCGGCGCCTAGCACACCGCCCACTTTGGCACCTTCAATTACAGCGCCTTTTGCGCCCACGCCAACCGGCGCCAGCCCCCGGGCGGTTCTCAGTGCGCGTAACCCCGCGACACCCGCTCCGAACGGCATAATAGAACCAACCCCTTGTCCTAAAAGATTTTGAAGAGGCAGGTTGGCTGATTCTTCATTTTCTATCAGCTGGCGGGCACGCTCTGCTGCCGCCACTTTCAGATCATCACTAGTGAGCTTGTCCTCATCCGGTGCATTGGCATATCCCAGAGTCAAGGCGTCATAAACACCGCGACGGAAGACGTCTTGCTTACGGGCTTCATCCGTCGTCAGTTGGTTGGAGATATTCCGTAACTGATTCAGTTCTTCACCGGTCAGGCGGGATACTTCCAACATGCGACCCGCTTCTGGCGACAACCCGTTGCTTAACTCTTCCACCAGTGCACGCCCCCGCCAACCGGACAGGTTCCCCTGTTCAAGCTCATTGATCACCTGAGAAAACTCATTATCACGCAGGTAATTCAGCCCCATGGCCCAGTCTTTACGGATGGCGTCCAGCTCACGGGCCGGGTAATCAGGAGCTTTTGCGCGTGTCCAGTCACCGCCAAAGCCCGCCGCATTGGTCTGACCTAACTGTTGCTTATAGTCAGCCATCGCCGCCTGATACAGCTCTTCTTCTGCCAGTAACTCACGGTAACGGTTATCGAAGGGAGACAGCGGCTCAGTCTGCTGTTGTGGCACCAGATCGGCGAACATATTGGCCGATGATGCCTTTGGGGTTTCCGGTTGCGACGGCACCAGATCATCAAAAAGCCCTCCGTTGTTTTCAGTGGGCTGTTCCGGTATCAAATCAGCGAAAGCATTGCTCACAGATCCAGTCCTTCCGTTACAAAGCCCATCTTGCCAATGCGCTCCATCACTGCATCACGATCAGCCCCTTGGTTAATGGCGCGAATTGCCTGGCTGATCAGCTCCGGTGGCGGCGTCTTTGATTCCGTTTCAGGTGATGAGGTTTGTTCTTTTACCGTGGGGGACGGCGGACGTTTATAGGGGGCGGGATCAATATCGACACCATCGGGGTACATCGCCCCAAGCATGTCATCAACAAATTGATTCGTGGCGTTCATATCGCCAGCCATCATCGGATTGCCAGCCGCCTTCATGTAAAGGTCGCTACGCATTTGCGCCTGGCTTTTCTGTTTTGAAAGCAGGAGATATTCCAGCGCTTCTTCGCGGGGAATATCCCAAGTATCCGCTACAAGTCGAAGGTTGCGCGCCAGGGTGGTTGCCTGACCATCAGCAGGGACGCGCAAAGGATCACCGCTTTTATCTTTGGCAGGGGCATACTGCCAGCCCGAAGGCGTCAGAATGGCATCTGCATACTGGGTTTTACCATCCTTACCGACCACTTTGACCTGCTGGGTTTTGGTAATCGCTTTGTTGTTCAGGGCATCGGTTTTAATCGACTCAGGCACCGCATCATCAGCCCATATTTTTTTCAGCTGTTGCAAGCGCATATCGCCGATCAAGCGAACATTGCGTTTGCTCAAACCATCCTCACGGACAGCATCCGTCATATTGATAATGGGGTTAATGGTGTTATAGCGGTCATAGAAAACACCACTGCTGCTACGTACCGGAGAAACATCAAGAGAGTTGGCAAGATTACCCAACGCATACGGGTTATCTATCCCTTCCATGGAACGGTTAAACGCCTCCAGACGAGCACCCGCCATCTTGTCTTCAGCAATCGCACCAGGATCAATACCCGCCAGCTTCATCTGCTGGGCCATGGTCAATTCATCCGAACGTGTCCAGTCCACCTTGCGCAGGGGGATCTGCGGGTTAGCGGCCTGTTGCCGTTTTCCATCCAGGGCTATCACATGATCAAGGGCTTCCGCCAACTGATTCCGGCGTTGCTCCCATTCAAGCTCACGCAAAGGTCGCCGAATATTGGCTTTCAATTCTCCGACTGAACTGGCCAGATCCTTCAGGAAGTCCATAGCAGTTACTCACCGATGCCAACGCCAAAGTTCCAGCTACTGCTACTACCTGAGCTGGAGCCCTCACTTTTGCTTTTCTGCCCCTTGCCACCGAAGAAGATATTGGCAATGGCATTAAGATCATCGCGGGTCAGGTTCGCATTACGCACAGAAGCGTTATACGCATTCATCTGTTCCTGACCAGACAACGCAGCCATGGTCGCCTCAACTTCCTTATTAATGGCGTCAAGGCTGTCGCTGTACTCATTGGTCGCCAGCTGATTGGCCCGGGTGCGCTGGGCGACTGTCAGACTGCTGTCATCATTGATCTGGTCTTGCTGATCGTTATAAGTACGATTCAGTGCATTACGACGGGTTTCGCCGGCGCCACCGATGGCACGTAACTGCCCCTCGGTTAGTGGGGCGTAATTCACAGGGGCTGTCCCCTGATTGGCAAACGTATTCAACCGACCGCCGGTCAATCCATCCAGCATGTCGTAATAACCACGCACTTCTTCTGGCGAAAGCGGTGATGATTCAGACGTCTGGTGACTGCTGTTTTTGCTTTTACTTGAACCGCCGCCGATTGACATGGTCAGGACCCTCTCTGGTAAACCAACGGATTCCCCTACGGGAAACCAGATGAGCATTGATGGTTTGTGCCTGTGGATTGTGAGCAACGGCCGCCCCATACAACGCCCGGTAAGTGGACGGATGGGCATCAGGGCTGGTTGTGCAGTTGGCCAGGTAGAGGTGATGACCGGGCCGAAGGATGATTTGCTGCTCGATACAACGAAGAAATCCATGGGTTTCCAGGGCTTCACGACTAGCACCGTCTACCAGATACCAGGATAACCATCCCCAGAGTGCACCATCCGTGGCACGCAACATCACCCATTGCCCAGACGCCAAGTCATGACGAATCACCACCCGTAACACGGCATCATCCAGCCCGTCATAGGCTGAACAGGGACGCGTACGCATCAGGGTGATGATTTCGTCAATGGCATCCATTAGCGCCAGTGTTCCAGGCTGTATCCCTTGAAAACAAAGGCTAGTCGCCCATCGCCATTAATGGCGTCACCGGCGTTACGCAGGACGACGCGCGCATTACGCAGCAGGGTACCTTCCCCTACGCATACCGCCGGTTCAACCTTGATGCGCTGCATGCCTTCACCTTTCAGGATGAAACGGCCCAGCACACGCCCGTCATCCAGCTCTAACTGCAGCGTCAATGCTTCACTGACAGACTTGGTGGGCACAATGTCCAGCCCTTCAAACACGAAGGTATCCGGCAGTGTGACAAAGTCCGCAGACTGGTGCTTTTCAAGCGCCAAATCACGGACAGCGCAGTTAATAACAGAGCGGAAAACACGGTTGGTGGGCCAGTTAACCGTGCAAAGCCGGCTCAGGTCTTTATGTGGAGGGCTATCGGTTGCAGGCTCGGCAGTGACGGGTTCCTTTTCTTCAGTCTTTTCCTGCCCTGATGACTGATTTTCGAGCACTTCATCCTGAACAGGTTTATCCTGTACGGCTTCTTCTGAGTTATTCTTGCTGGTTGCCATTTCGGCCTATCTCCAGTGGGGTGAAGGTTTTCTGAAAAACATCCATCCCACTTTGAAGATACGCCATTGGTGCACTCATAACAACACTATAGAAAGATCACAGGTCTGATCACTGGTCAGCTCCAGTAGGCCCGGCCCATTCGAGCCGCTGCGCCACACTTGGCAAGCGACGGTGCTGTCTACAACAAGCCAACCAGCGACAGGACGACCTAAACCATGCTCAATCACAAAAGACTCGTTGGCTTTCACTGAGCAAACGATGGGCCGGGTCTGTAACGTGGGAAGCAGTGAATCCGTCATGCCGCATTGCTCCTTAACGTCAGGGGTAGCCTGTCCTTACTACGCTGGCATTCCACCCCTGATACTTCACCAGGTAGCGGATCGCCCCAAACAGCACAATGAAAATCCATACCTTGCTGATGTCTTGTACACATTTCCTCATCGCTCAGGCGATGACTGGCATCATGTAGACGGATTTCAACCTCAAACGATTGCTTTTCGAGCTTCGCTTGAGCTGCCCGGTGCCGCCCGTCGTGATAGAGAACCTTGCCAGTATGAATATCAATACCAAGGCACTGCGGATTACCTTGTCCATAAACATGAGCCGGTCTGGCGACCACTTCTGTCATGATGGCCGCCAGCTTCTCCTGTGTTGTCGTCAGGCACAGGAAGTCCTCTGGATTCATCCTCATGCAACACGTTTCCAGAAGTAAACAACCAAGTACGGCTGCATGATGTTATGGGGTGCATCACCACCAATCGGCTCACTCTGGACGGTGCGCGGGTTATGACCTGGGCCGGAGTCATAGCCACCTCCGCCGCCGGGCGTAAAGACATTCTTGATGGTGACGCGGAACTTGGGTAACTCATTGACCGTCAGTTTATGCTGGTATTCGCCGCCTTCATCACCGCCGGCAAATTCACGCTGCTCCCCTCGGCTGTCTGTCGCTTCACCATGCCCTATCAGTGTGCGGCCGGCACTGGTCAGTTCCCAAGTACCATAACCTCGCTCTGCAGCAGGATCTGCATCAGTGGTGGTAATGATGATGTCGCCGACCTTAACCTTGAGCTTTTCATTTTCCTGCCGCACGGCGGTCAGCTCGTCCTGTAACTCAAGGGAAGTCACCAGGTCTTCATAACCGACAATCTGACTCAGTGCGATAGAACCACCCTGTAATGCAACCAGAGCTTCGTTAAGGCGCTGAAAATTCGCTTCAATGGATTCCGGTGACGTGACCGGGTCAAGAATTACACCACTCATAATCAGCTCCCTGTGTGCGTGTAATTGGGTTCAAAACTGATAAGGCGTAAATAGCCCTCCGCCTTCAGTTCATGTTCAAACTGTTCATTGGCGACATTGATCGGGATCTCGGCATAGACCCGCTGTGGACGCTCCTCATAGAGGCGCTCTCCGCCAATGTCGAGATAAGGCGGCTCCTTCCGGTACAGGTCAAATGTTTCATTAACCAGGCTGGGCTCATCTTCATCCGGATAAACGGCATACTCGCCAACACTCTGATACGTACCCAGCAATGACAGGAAAACACGGTTATAGCTGGTCATACCATAAGGGTTGGGTTGTACCGGCCAGGTGCGGAAGTGGCTGGCAACAGGTGTTGAAACACCGGAATTATCGGTATCCGGTGCGTAACGTGAAACCATACGCCACAGCCCATTCTGTCCATACCACCCAACGCCTTCGTCGGTCTGGATTAACCCTTTGGCCAGCACGTCAATCTGACCCCATCCTCCTTTTAACGTGTTGTAAACGTAAATATGCCCGTCATAGAGCAGGTAAAGCCAAACACCATCCGGATCCAGCATCAATTCAGCATCGTTATCAGGAGCGCGGAACAGATCTTCTATCTCTCGACTAAGGGGCTCATCCTCTCCCAGCTGGTAAACGCCGTTACGATCCAGGTGGTACAAACGCTGTCCATCTGACGTGATACAACGCTGATTAACAGCACCATGCCCGTTCACGACTTTATCCCGCTGGAAGTTGTAAGTGCTGTCACCGGTCACCGCCCAAAGGCTGGAAGGTGTTGCCACCATCAAGCGGTTACCAAATGCACAAAGAGCAGTCACGTCATTCTGCGTACCTGACTGGAACTCTATGGCGTTGATTGGATCCCAATAATGAGGCTTATCATGTTCCGTGTGATACACCGTATGGGTGCCGTCTGCTGCCCATAGTCGATTCCGCCAGCTGGCCAATGCCCGCGCCTTGGGCAGGCTGAACGGTTGGTTTTCGTCGTCTTTCACCTCATTGACGATATCCACCGCCTCATAATATTGGGTTTCACCCGGCTGGTTGGCGCGGCGGCGAAGGTAAAAAATATCTTCACCGCTGCCGATATAGAGACGCTCTTCCCGGTCGCCATATCCGACCAGGCTCTGGAAGGTTGCGCCGCACATCTGAAGGTTAGCGGTGCGGGGGGATAGATCGGTTTCTACTGCGTGCCAGACCAACAAATACCCGTAGCGCTCAAAGGCAATCCGGTTTCCCCAGCCGATGGCCCGGTTAATGTTTCCGGTAATCAGCTGATGGGCACCGGGTCGAGTTTCTATTTGGTTGTCGCCCAAGGGAATCAGGTTTTTTGATTCCCTAAGTGCTCCGGGGGTATAAGTCAGCGTAAGCATAATTTGTTGTTTGCATTCCCTTTATGGCATCGCTTATCTGTTTCGTTCCAAAAATGGATATCCCAAAAACATCACTTAATAGATTTGCAGTAGTTTAGATGCGTTTAC
This sequence comes from Oceanospirillales bacterium LUC14_002_19_P2, assembly GCA_002084115.1. GTDB lineage: Bacteria > Pseudomonadota > Gammaproteobacteria > Pseudomonadales > Endozoicomonadaceae > Kistimonas. Next base: position 8,545 of record MUIA01000047.1, read on the forward strand.
TCCTGCACTGAGCCTTCCCTTTAATGCCTTACAGCTTTGGTATAAAGGATGTGTACTACTAATTCTTTTGACGTACATCCTTACTCTTGTATTTGCGTCAATAAATGAAAAATACCCTCTGTACGCTGATAGGTTAAAAACAACACCGTCGTATATAATCGCGCTCAACGCGTTGAAATTTTCAATAAACTTGGAAGAAACGAGTCCATTTGAAGAAAATATAATCTCTGCTGTAGCGGAAAAACCTGCCGTCTCAGCGAAATTGAATGCGTCCAGCTTCAGTTTTCCTTTGCCTAGCCGTGGATTAAGACTCCCGTGAACAGTGCTTCCAAGATCTCTAAATCCATAGGAATTACTATGACCACCAACATTCCCAACATTTGCAGCGGTTAAATAACCAAGATAGGAATATCCCGACTCATATACTTCATGAGTCACCCCATCCCTATTCATAAGTACACGCGTCACTTCTTTCGTTGTGCCGCCTATATTTAAACGCAACTCGGAAATTTCCCGGCCTTGCCCACTAACCTTCATTTGAATAGTCATTCGTAAATCATCCAGATATCGCCGTCATTCCAATCTTCTGAGGCAGGTTCAGAAGTAGATGCGTAAATAGCTCGCTTACGATTATCAGGCAACGCAGGTTCGGCACCGATATCTTCGGGAGCTAGGGTGACTATCCCTTTTTTTCCTTGAACACTGGTGACCGATTCCGTGTTATCAATCTTGTAAAAGGAATCTGTTGTTTTGCTGTAAACCAGCGAATCCCCAATGCCGAGATCAATACCACCAAGAACACCAGCCCCTGTAATTTTCCAGAAACCACTGTTCTGCTCCGGCTTGGCGGGCAACACACCGCCGGACGCATCCCAATTCCCCATCTCCACAATGCCGCCCGCCATGGTACTGGCGATTAACAGGGCATCATCACGGGCATCAACGGCAGCAGTTTTAGCCGCGATAGCTTCATTTTTTTCCTGAGTTACTGCGGCTGTGAAGGTGTTCCCTTCAGACTGAACACGGGCTACCTGTGTATCACTTTCCGATTGCAGGCTAGCCAAGTGCGCGTCGGCGGCTGCGTTGATATCGGTTTGACGCTGAACAATATCCGCCTGCCGTGTCTCTACGTCCTGCCGATCTGAAGCCACCTGTTGCTGATCCAGGTCGATGTCACTGTGCTTGGTGTTGATGACGGCCAGGTGTTCTTCCATCGCCGTCTTGATGGCAATTATCGACTCATAAAAAGCTACCACTTCACCATGTTTGTTAATCAGGTCGACGTTACCCTGAAAGGTGTCAAACAACCGCTCAATCAGAAACTGCCATTGGCTCGCCCTAGGCAACTTACCAGCCCGAAATGCAGCCAGTAGCTCTTCCTTTGTAGGTGCTATCTGCTCACTCATGGCTGTTCGTCTCCGGGGATCTGTGCAACGGCGGCGCCGTGGGTGTTATCTGTGGGATCATCACCCAGTATCTGAATATTGCCAGGTGTATCCTGAAAGGCAGGGGTCACAATGGTTTCAGGGTTATCGATGTAATTACCGCTGTTAACCTGAGCCATTGCCGTTGACAGGTTATCGCCGGTCATTGATGCCGCGTAGTAAGCGCCCCGCTCAATCATCTCAATGTCATGATTGTTGCTGCGGGAATCTTTAAGTCCTGCCCAAAAACGATTCGCAAACTCTCCGGGTTCACCCAACATGCCGGACTTATCAAAGTGGGCGGCATACAGCCCGATCACACCATCAACCAGAAAGGTTTCCCACTCATCGGGCACAATGGAGGCAGTCATCGGCACCGTGAAACACAGGTGCAGCATCATGGTTTTGTGGGGCGCCGGCCAGACATGCAGGCGTCCGCCATACTCGGCGTAAATCCGGGGTTCACCCCGGCTGGCGCTGTTGCTGGCAAAAGCCTTGCTGCGATACCCCATGATGGTATCCAGGGGTTTCTTGAGCAGCTTGTATTCACCATGCAGGCTGATAATGGCGTCGATCCCTTTTTTCAGGTCGAACACGTCCTGCCCTTCATACACCACAAATGAAAACACCCGGCGGGTAAACCACCAGGGTAGCCGTGAACTTTTCTGCGCCTTGACCAGGGTATGATGCAGCCAACGGGCAACCTGTTTACGATTCTTTTCGTCGTCGCGGATCTTGAGCAGGCCAATCACATCACTGATGATGCGTTCCTGCCGATCGGTGTCCGGGGTGGGGTACTGGGGATCAATCATTGTTGTTATCCCGGCAGGTAAACGGGCAACTGCCCGGAATCACCGGACAGTTGCTATCAGGGTCAGGCGAAGTCAATCACGCCGTTAAGATTCCGCTTCTTGCACACCACCGCCGCATACAGCAGGCAATGACGATGCTTCGTCTGAATCTTGTTAGGCGTGTTCTCCCAGGGCGTGAAGGTGAAGTTGGTATCCTTGTGGATACGAACCTGGATACCGTCCTTGAAGTTCATGGCCCAGGCGCGCTTCGCTGGCAGATTCTCTTCGTAGATGTAGATCCTGTTGTTGTCCTTCATAGCCTCGAAGCCCTTGAAGGCTTCCGCTTCCGCCGCCGTCATCTGCACCTTGTTCTCGACGCCTTCGCACATCTTGTCGTAAACGTCTTCGCCCATGAAATAGACGTCAGGGCTCTTGTTGTTCAGAGCGCACTCGCGGCGGGTCTTGCGCATACCCGCACGGTACTCACTGGCCAACGCATACTTGGTGGTGCCATCCTTGGTGATGTTATGCACATCAAAGTAAGCGTAACCGCTGGCGGCTGGATCAATGCCGCCCACCACAGCGCCCGGCGTCATGATACGACCAAGGCCTAGGATGGAGCGGCCGTCACAATCCTGGCTACCCATCAGACGGTTGGCAAAGTGGTTGTTGATGGATTCCCGCAACTGGGTGGTCTTTGTTTCAATCAGATCCAGCAACCTGCTCTTGCCGCTGTTCTTGACCATTTCCTCCCGGTTGTACATCTGGGTACCGGAAACATGACCCCAGAGATACTTCGCATTGCTGGTCGCATCCTGCGGGGTAAGATCCGCATCATCGTAACCGGTGAAATCCTTGATCGTGCTGTTGGGCTTGTCCAGCAGCGCAATCTGAATATCGGTGCTGATGTCCCCCTGATACTTGATCAGGTTATTGGTCTTCAGGTAAGCCCAGAGCGCATGCTCCACTTCCAGCTCATTGACCAGATCCTTGTCCAGCTCATGCAGCGTGTGGAGGAACATGTCCTCGGTGTCCTGGGTGCCCGCGAACAGGGGCAAGGCGTGTCGTTCCATGGTTCAGTCCTTTATCGTTGGGCTTTGGCCCGTTGCGCACGACGATAAGCCCGCTCGTAGGCATCCAGCTTCTCGTCGTCAGGGCTTTGCACATCGCCGGTCTCTTTGGCCGGAGGCCGGGTACCCGCCTTCTTCAATCGCTCATTTTCCGCACGCAGCTTTTCCACTTCCGCCGCCGCGTTCTGTCCCTCACGGGCCATCTCGGCGACCTTATCCCAGTTGAGCAGACGATAGGCTTCCATTGCCGTGACACCGCCCTCGGCCATACGGCCAACAACGGCATCCCTGTGTTCGGGCAGATCGGGGTGGGCGTCAAGGGCGTCTGCGAGTTCCTGTTTGATTTTCTCGCTGCTGTCCCTTTGCGCGGCCTCTCTGCGCCGATCCGCCTCGGCATCCGCCTTCGCCTGACGTCGGGTCGCTTCGAGCAGCCAACGGCTCTGCTCTTCCTGACTCTCAAACTGGGGAACCTGCTCATCGGTTTGCGGGGTAAAGAAGACAGGCACACCGGCCTGCTCCGCCAGCTTTTGCAGGACGCTGATCGGGTCCTGCTCAAACTGGCGACCGGTTTCGACCAGCTCCTTCAGTGCTGAGGTTTCAACACCGAAGTTGTCACGCATCGCGTTGCGCTCGTCGGCCAGTTTTTTGAGGGCCTTGTTCACGCCCCCGTTCATGTCCTCATAAAAATCGAGGACCAGTTTCTGACTGCGCGGGTCGAGCTTGCCGAACTCGTCCTTGCGGTCAGACGCCCAGGAATCAGGTGCTGCCAATGGTTCTGTTGATCGGCTGTCGTCCTGATCATCAGCATTGCCATCATCAGAACCGCTTGGATCGTCATCGGTCGCACCGCTTGTGTCGCCATCCTCCTGACTGCTGTCCCCGGCCTTGGCAGGGTCGGGCGCTTGGTCATCGGATGCAGCGTCGTCGGCGGTCTGTTCCTGTGAGGATTCGTTGTCAGTGCTGTCGCTGTTGATACTGGCTTCCGCCCTGTCCCAGGCAGCTTCCAGCCGGTTGGAAAAAGACCCGGACTCAACGGAGGAAGAGGATTCCGAAGAGTCCGGGGAAAGGCCACTGCTGGCCGGGGACGCAGTATCAGTCGTGGTTTGCATGCTTCTCTTCCTGATTTTAATTATCATATGGTGCACTGATAGCACCGGAAGATACGCAGCTTTTTGGAAATGTAAACCCTGACTTATCCAAACGTATTGACCGCATCCGCCATAACGGTTGGATTATTGATACCTGCCGGATTCGTCTCTCCCCCGGAACCAGTAGCAGGCATTGGTGCCTGCACCGCAACAAGGTACTTCCTGGCCGCTGCCAGTATCGGGTTCACATCCCGAATATCCAGTTGTCGCAGCAGCTCACCGGAATAAAGCAACTGGGCTTCCGGCCCCAGCTCACGAATCACCGCCATGCCATCAATCAACATCTTCTGACGAACCGGGCTGATAGCGGATGGGCCACCGCTTGGAGTCACCTTGATATCAAAGACACCCACCAGTGCTTCACGGCCATATTGCAGGATCTCTTCACGTCCATCCGGCATCGTAATCCGCAGAGACTGACCACTGGGCAGAAACTCCCGCAGAAACGCATGATGAGTACGGGCAACATCAGTAAGGTACTTGAACAGCTTGTTACGTTTCCGGTTGGTACGGGCCTGGCCGATCATCTGCTGGTTTTCCGATTCCGTGGCAGTCTCGGCCCCACCAAATGGCGTTTCCGCAATACCGGAGTTCTTGCGCACATCATCCTCGGCAAAAGGCTGGTAACGCAGCAACTCATCAGGAACCCCCGGCGTTTGCACCTCGGTCACGGCCTGCGCCAGTGTCTTGCTGTCTTCCAGGTCAACACCAATCGCTTCCAGGTCCCGGTCACTGCCAAGGGCTTCGTCCATCTGCGTGGTCGACACCGTATCCTTGTCATACACCATGAAGCGCTTCTGGTTACGGGACAGATTGGCCCGACGTGAACGCATCACGTCCGCCTCAATGGCCGGATTACGGATATGCTCAATATGACTGATCCCGAACGGATCGTCCGATGCTGGCTGCGGAATGAAAAAGTTGAACGGACCATCGTCCGGGTGATCAAACGGCACCGGATGCCTGATCCGGTAGACCTCAGTAAGAGAGGTTTCTTTCTGGCGACGCTGATGTTCCGGGGCCGTGGTTTCAATGAAATGAATCAGCTCCCGATGATCCTTGTCCCAGACAATAATCAGGCAAACAGAATCCTCCTGTAGATAGTCGTCACCAGATTCATGCTCGCCGGTCAGGTCCTTCACCTTGAAAGACGATGGCTCAATATCTGACGGCAGGTCATAACGTGGATCTGCTTTCAGCTCCGCCAGGCGCACGACCGATTCAAACCCATACCAGTGGCTGTCGTAGATCTGGCTGGCGCTACTGGCGAACAGAAACTGGAGCGGACTGACCCGCATATCATCCACATATTCAAAGACAGGCATCGCCTCTTTGCGGACTTCATACTTCGGGCGACCTGTAGCGGCATCCACCTTGGGTTTCAGTACGCCGTAACTATCGACCATGACAGGCACCCGGCCCACTTCTACTTCTTCTTCAATCACATGCCACCAGGAATAGGTAATGCCGTGCCCGCAAATCAGTCCGTCCAGCTTGACGCGATCCAACCGTTCGGGGCCGGTCACCAGCCCTGACCGTTTGAGACTGTCAGACAACGCCTGCTCCACAACTGCTTCCCGGTGGGTATCCACATTGGACAATTCACGGGTTGCAGATGTCGCTCGCGCCGTAATGCCAATGTCAGGCGTTTCCATGTAAGCCATGGTCTGCTCAATGTTGCGATAAACCAGGCTGATCTTGACCTGATCCCCTTCCGGCAAGGTGATCCGGTAATCATCGGTGAGTCCACGAACCGCTTTCGCGCCTTCCGTATGCAGACTGGCATAATGTCGCCAGACCTGTTCATACTTATCCCGTCGTTTACGGGCGGCGGCAATCCGCTTATGCCAGATGTCGTGAGTATCCTTCATTCCTTGTCCGCCTTGGCTTCCAGTTTGTCCATGATTCGCTGGAACAGATCCTGAATCCGAGCCATCTGTTCATCAAACCGCCGGACGCCCACATACTTCTCCGGTAGCTCCGCCCTCAGGTCATGAAACCGCGCTTCCATCGCATCCAGCTCTGCGCGCAGGGATTCCAGTGATTCGCGGTTGGAAAGCTTGTGTGAATCGTAGTCATTGACCAGACGGCGAACCGTCCAGCCGATCGGTCCCCATAACACCAGGTTGAAGAGGGCCATGGCGACCACGATCATTTCACGAAAACTCAGGGTCAGTCCGTGTTCCATGATTACCCCTTTCTGGCGACCTGGCGCGTCAATAACGCCTGAATATTGCGGTTGGCTTTTTCACCGTCGGCGCTGCCGCCAAACTCGAAGGCAAACGACAGATCAATCATGCTCAGGAACTTGGTACCAAAGGTCGCGATAATGCCTACTAGACCGGGATCCGGCTCACCTTTCACAAACAGGCCAATCAGCGATACCAGGCAACCAACGAAACCCAGGAAGGCCAGCACAATCATCCAGTCAGCGCGCTGGTTCCGCCCACGACGCTTTTGAATGGCAATGTCCCGCTTGCGGGCATCGGCGACATTTTTGTAAGCCATCGCCTGTAGTTTTTGTTGATGGCTGTTTTCGAGAGTGCGCAGCTTGATCGCCGCTTCGGTGTCACCGTTCTCCGCCATGCGGGTCAGCTTGGATAGCTCGAACTCAACACGCTCCAACGGCTGATCATCGCGACCAAACAGTTCACGGCTCAGGATCTGCACCGCAGCTGCAGGAACGGCGGCACCGCCGGTAGCAATCGCCGCAGCGACGGTCGGTGCATACTCTTTGACCTTGTCCCAAACATTCATCAGGCGGTTGCCTCCATGCGCTTGAACAGGTCTGCGGCTCCATGACCTGCGACAGTGTCCACGTAATGCTGATTGACCAGCTCGCAGTCCTTCCCGAACCGTACAGATCCGGCGTTATAAGCCGCTGCAACACCCGCCCAGCCATACTTTTCTAACCAGACATTTCGGAGGGTATCCAAGTGTTTGCAGCCATAGTAGATACCCTGCCCCGGATCACTCAACTGGGGAAAAGCCTCTGTGAAGCCATACTCACGGGCGACTGCACCCATAACCTGCATACACCCCCAGCTTGCCTGCTGCCCGATCCATTCCGTATTACGACTGGATAGCCCCCGGATATAGCCGAAATCCTTCGGCGCAATTTCATTGTTGCGCTCGTGCTTATCCAAAGTCCGGAAAGGCGCTTTTTTCCGTAGATCCCAGAGGTAGCGATAATGCGCTTCTGTACGCCAGGCCCAGACGTTACCGCTCGACTCCGTCATGATGATGGCAAAAATCAGTTGAAGCGGGATATGGAACAACTCACTGTAGTTCTCTGCGTGTTCCTTGATTCTGTCGGCGATCATTGAATGACTCTCCTTGCCTGTTGCTGGCGGGCCAGTTGCTGGAAGTGGCGAAGAAAGACATCAGGATGCTCCGGTGCCTCCGGTTGCTCCGTCTCCGCTTCATCTCGAACTTTTGTCATCAGGGTTTGCAGGTAGGCATCCGCCAGGTTGCCGGACGCGACACCACGCTTTTTCATTTCATCCTTGGTTTCCACCCGGATCTTTCTGTCTGCACCCTCCCGGTAACCTGGCGCGGTCAGTTGTGTCTTGATGCCGGGAAGATCAAGCAATGAACATCGGGGGTTGGCCAGATGCGGACGACCATGGCTGTACCACATTTCATCGCGCCGACGGTGGAAGCGCTTTTTGTCGATAGCGCCAGCACCAGAGTTGAAATGAATAACGCGCACTTTCAGGTGCGGACGCTTGCGGAAATAACGGGACAGGTACTCCATCGCCCCACGACCAACGCCGTTTGAATCCCCGATAATGACGCGAGCCTTGAACGTCTTTTGTGCCTCAATGGCACGCTCCGCCGCTTCCAGGGTGATTTCATCCGGATTGTCCTTGGGCAGCCATTCGTCACCATCCAGCATGTTGAACCCTTGCCGTACAACAATCGCATGACGGTCACTGGTCAATCCGAAGTCCAGCCCTATCACCGGGGCTTCTTTCAGACTGTCGCGGTCCTCTTCACGGGCTATAGCGGCTTCAATGTGATGGGTTTTATTAACCTGGCTATATGCGCTCCGGGGTTTGACACCACGTACACGAATGCGGAATTCGTCATGATCTTCATCGCCGTCACAGTCAGAGAGCAGATCCGCCCAGTAATTGGGTTTAACAAAGCCACGCAGCTTCAACGGCTGAATATTGCCTGCCGTGTCCCGGTAAGGAATCTCGTACACACGAGTCAGGTCTGATTCACGGCAATCCAGATGGTGCACTGCATAGCGATCCGTCTTCTCCATATCGCCGGCAAACCAGCCATCCGGACGGGTTGGGTTACCGGGAGCAATCAACCGGGCACCAGACTCAGACAGGGCGCCACGCAGCACTTTACGTATGGCGTCGTCTACACCGGAAGCCTCATCAATCACAACCATGATGCCGCCGGTATGTGTTGTTTTACGTTCCTCACCGAACAGATCCGCCAGCTGGCCAAACTCATCATCGGCATCCAGTGCGTGCGCACCCTGAAGACCTTCCGGCTTGTCGGCGCGTGCAGTTCTGGCCACTGTCGTCCAGTCCGCATTTTCAGGATCAATATGTGATATGCGGTCACGCTGGATTTCCCAACGGTTCGCCAGATCCGGCCAACGTTCCTTCAAGCGGCGATACATCTTGCGCAGTTCATCCCATAACCGCCCCGTCAACTGGGGAGCCGTAGGCGCAGTACACAGGTTGTATGAGTACATCACCGTCAGCTTGTGCCACCAGATAGCGACGGCAAGCACCCGCGTTTTACCGACACCATGGCCAGCAGGGATGAGGACTTGCCGCTTGGGCCGGTTAGGGTCGACACCGTAGAACTCGTACAGTTCAACGGGAGAGTCCGCCAGATCCAGAAGGATGGCGATTTGATAACGGTGCAAGACAATGCGCAGGGCTTCGACGGCAAAAGCCACCGGATCAACCCGCCACCGAATCAACAACCAGGACAGGTGCGCAGCGGCCTGCTCGTTTTGAGGAAGTGCCGCAATCATTGGCCCAGCACCCACATGCCACCACCAGGCGCGCGCCTCTTCATCCGTCATCTGACGGCACATGGCATGCTGCTTAGGTGCCCAGGCCATTACCGCGACCTCGCGTCATCATCAGCAGGCACATCAAACACCGGATCTTCGTTCATTCCGGATTTTTCAAAATTTTTGAGATCAAGGCCCATATGAGAGTCAGGGGTGGCACCGGGGGGGGTGGGGGGTGCCTGGCGGTCACCGGTCGGGTTAGCCGTCGTCGGTTCGCTGTGCATCAGCAGGGCCTGCTGGGGAGAGAAAAAAGACCCACCATCCGGCGTAAAAACATGCGCACCTGACTCGGTATCCGTTGCGCTCTCACCATAACTACCTGATTGCGTTGTCTTTTGTCCCTGCTCACCCTCGCCAGATGACATAAAGGTGTCACGCGATGCCGTCGGAAGCCGTTTTAGTGCCGCTTCGAGGGTACTTTCCCCGTCACTCTCACCTGTGTCCTTTGACTGAATCACGGCGGCCAGCTTCAACACATCATCCCCTTTCCCGGCGTTGATCATGTCCTGCACGATCATCGACCCGGTAACGACAGCCGCCTCCCGATCATCCTCTGGCATCAGGTCGCCGTACTTCTCCCGGCCAGCATCGGCAAGCCCTTTGGTGATAGCGGCCTGCATGATCCGTCGCAGCTGGGAGACACCGCCCTTCGGTC